>JAASSQ010000082.1 GCA_021767845.1 Roseovarius sp.
GGGAGTCGCCCGGCACGGGCGGCGGGGGCAGAGCCCCCCTGACCGGCTTCAGCCCCAGCTTACATCGCCCAGGAAAATGTAGCCCGCGCCGTAGATCGTCTTGATGAGGCGCGGGTTCTTGGGGTCTTCGCGCAGCTTGGTGCGCAGGCGCGAGATGCGCACGTCCATCGCCCGGTCGAAGCTGTCGCCCGCGGCCCCGCCCAGGGCCTCTTGCATGGCCTGGCGGGAAATCAGCCGTTTGGGCCGTTCCAGGAACAGGCGCAGCACCTCGCCCTCGGCATGGGAGAACGGCGTTTCCCCGCCGCTGTCGTCTTCCAGTACGTAGCGGTCGAAATGCGCTGTCCAGCCGTTGAAGCGCGCGGTTTCGCCGGTTTGCGGGGCGGCGGTTTCGCGGCGCAGCCGGGCGCGGATGCGGGCCACGACCTCGGCAGGGTCGAAGGGTTTGATGATGTAGTCGTCGGCACCCAGTTCGAGGCCCGTCACCCTGTCCTGCACCTGGGCGCGGCCCGAGATGATGATGACCGTCGCGCCCTGTTCCAGCGCCAGCCGGTGCACCAGCGTCAGCCCGTCGCGGTCGGGCAGGGACAGGTCCACCAGGCACACGTCGGGGCGCGCGGTGCGCAGGGCGGCCTCGAACTCGGTGGCGCGGGCGAAGGCGAGGGTGCGGAAACCCGCGTCCTCGAGCGCGTCGGACAGCATGGTGCGGATGGCGGGTTCGTCGTCGAGAATGGTGACAAGGGGCGCGGTCATGGCCTTGGGTCCTGTCCGAGGAAGGCTTGGAGCTGGGCGGCGGTGAAGGGTTTGCGCAAGACCGGGGCCAGCGACCGCGCCGCGCGGTGCAACGGGTCGTCGGGGGGCAGCGAGGTCATCAGGAAGGCCGGGCAATGCCCGTCGGGCAACCCGCGCACCAGGTCCAGCCCGGTCTTGTCGCCCTCCAGCGAAATGTCGGAGAGCAGCGCGGAGATCTGCGGCAGGTCGGGCAGCAGCGCGAGGGCCTCGTCGGCGGAGGCGGCCTCGATCACCGCGTGGCCCGCGTCGCGCAGCATGTCGCGCACCGCACCGCGCAGGTCGGGGCTGTCCTCGACCAGAAGGACCATGCCGGGGGCGCCGACGCTGGCAGCGGGGCGCAGCGGCAGGCGCAGCGTGACGCGCCCTCCTGTGCGGGTGTTCGACAACTGCACCCGCCCGCCGGCCAGCTTGGTCATGTCATAGACCATCGACAGGCCCAGCCCCGAGCCTTCGCCGCCCTTGGTGGTGAAAAACGGGTCGAGCGCGTGCGCGAGCGCCTGGTCGGAAAAGCCGGGGCCGGTATCGGTGACGGTCAAATCCAGCCACGTGTCCTTGACGCAGGCCGCGCGCAGCTCGATCCGGCCCTCGGGCCCGCAGGCGTCGCGCGCGTTCAGCACGAGGTTGAGTAGCGAATCCTGCAACATACCGGGATCCAGCAGAAAGCTGCGGGCGCCGACCAGATTGTTGACGGCCAGCGTGACGCCATCGGGAAGGGCCGAGCGCGCCAGCGTTTCCAGATCTGACAGGAAGGCGGCGATGTCGGTGGGCACGGGCGTGTGTTCGCGCGGGCCGGTCATGTCGGCGATGCGATTGAGCAGCCCGCCGCCGCGCCGCGCCGCTGCCAGGGTCGCGGTGATGAGCTCGTCCGCCTCCGCGCCGAGTTCCATCCGCTTCAGTTTCGACTGCATCCCCAGAATGATGGTCAGCAGGTTCGAGAAGTCATGCGCCAGCCCGCTGGTCAGTTGCGCGGCCATTTCCCGGCGGCGGGTCTGTTGCAGGGCCGAGCGGGTCTGCGCCTCTTCGGTGATGTCCATCGACAGGATATAGACCCCGCCCTGCGTGTCGTCGGGGGTGAAGGCCACCCGGATCCTGCGCGAGCTTGGCTCGTGCGTGAATTCGAAAACCGACGGGGTGCCGGCGAAGGCATCCTCCAGCCGTGGGCGGATCGCGGCATAGGCGCTGGGGCCGAGCGCCTCTTCGATGGGCAGGCCGATGATGTCGGACCGGCTGCCGGGCATCACCGCGCTGAGCCGCCGGTTGGAATAGGTATAGCGCCCGTCGGTGCCGACATGGGCGATATGCGCCGGCATCATTTCCGTGGTCAGCCGGGTGCGCGCCTCGGAGGCCGTCAACTGGCGCTGGGTTTCCTCCAGCGCGGTGATGGTGGCCGACAGTTCGCGGTTTGCGGCCGAGAGATCCTCGGAATAGCTGAGCAACTGGTCGGACAGTTCCTCGGAGCGGGCGCGCAGCAGGCGTTCCTGGTGCTTGGTGCGGGTGATGTCGGTATAAACCGTGACCCATCCGCCCTGCGGCAGCGGCGTGCCCTCGACGCTGATGGTGCGGCCATTGGCGCGGGTGCGCTCCATGTAATGCGGCTCGAAGGCGCGGGCCTGTTCGGCGCGGATGCGGACGAAGTCCTCGACGCATCCGACATGGCCGTAATCCCCGCGCTCGGCCAGGAAGCGGATCGTGTCTTCGAAGGAGGCGCCGGGCGTGACCAGGTGACGGGGCAGGTCGAACATGTCCTGAAAGCGCCGGTTGCACACCGCCAGCCGCAGATCGCTGTCATAGATCGACAGGGCCTGCTGGATCAGGTTCAGACCCGCCATCGTCATGGCGTCGGTATCGGTGCGCGTTGCGGTCATCGGGTGCCCTTTTGTCAATGGCTAGCACCGGACGGGAGCGTGGCAAAGGCCGGAAGCGCGCCTGTTACAATTCGATAGAATTGGGAAACGATCAGGAAAAAGTTGACCGCGAGGTTCTTTTCCGCACCTTTGGAACACGGAGGAATCGCCGGGACAAGGCGAACGGGTCCGCCAAGCGGACATTCGGGAGGAGAAAAACTTGGCACAGTCGTCACAGGCGGCGGAGGGGCTCGACTCCATTCCGGCGCTGCTTCAGCGTAACGCCAGTCAATACGCGAACAGGCCCGCCTACCGGGAAAAGGAATTCGGCATCTGGCAATGCTGGACCTGGGCCGAGGCTGAGAAGGAGATCGAGGCGCTGGCGCTCGGGCTTCTGAACCTGGGCGTGGACGAGGGCGATTTCGTCGCCATCATCGGGCGCAACCGGCCGCATTTCTACTGGTCGATGGTCGCCGCGCAATCGGTGGGCGCGATCCCGGTGCCGCTCTACCAGGATGCCGCCGCCGAAGAGATGGCCTATGTGATGGATCACTGCGGCGCGCGCTTCGCGATCGTCGAGGACCAGGAACAGGTAGACAAGGTGATCGACATCCAGGACGAGCTGCACCAGTTCGAGCACATGATCTATGTCGATCAGCGCGGCCTGCGGAAATACGACCATCACAAGCTGCACACTTTCGCCGGGGTCCAGGACCAGGGCCGCGCCGCCTATTGGGAATTCATCGAGGACCTCAAGGAGCGGCGCGCCAAGCTGAATTACGACAGTATCTGCGTCATGCTCTATACCAGCGGCACGACCGGCAAGCCCAAGGGCGTGGTTCTGTCCAACCGCAACATCATCGAGGCGTCGCGCTCTTCGGCCGAGTTCGACAACCTGACCAAGGACGAAGAGGTGCTGGCCTATCTGCCGATGGCGTGGGTGGGCGATTTCATCTTCTCGATCGGGCAGGCCTATTGGTGCGGCTTCTGCGTGAATTGCCCGGAATCGGCCGACACCATGCAGATCGACCTGCGCGAGATCGGACCGACCTATTACTTCGCCCCGCCGCGCGTGTTCGAGACGCAGCTGACCAACGTGATGATCCGCATGGAGGATGCCGGGCGGCTGAAGAAATGGCTGTTCGATGTCTTCATGGCCCATGCCCGCAAGGTCGGCCCCGCGATCCTTGACGGCAAGCAGGTGAGCGGCTGGGACCGGTTCAAATACGCGCTGGGCAACCTGGTGATCTATGGCCCGCTGAAGGATACGCTGGGCTTTGGCCGGGTGCGCGTGGGCTATACCGCCGGCGAGGCGATCGGGCCGGAGATCTTCGATTTCTACCGCAGCCTCGGGATCAACCTGAAGCAGCTTTACGGCCAGACCGAGGCCAGCGTCTTCATCACCCTGCAACCCGATGGCGAGGTTCGGTCCGACACCGTAGGCGTCGCCGCGCCGGGGGTGGAAATCAAGATCGCCGACAATGGCGAGGTCTATTACCGCGGCCCCGGCACGTTCGAGTATTACTACAAGAACGAGGAAAGCACCAAGAAGACCAAGGATGCCGAAGGCTGGGTGGCCACCGGCGACGCCGGGTTCTTCGAGGAAGGCTCGGGCCACCTGCGGATCATCGACCGAGCCAAGGATGTGGGCCAGATGGCCGACGGCAAGATGTTCGCGCCGAAATACGTGGAGAACAAGCTCAAGTTCTTCCCCAACATCCTCGAGGCGGTGGTTTTCGGCAACGGGCGCGAGGCCTGCACGGCCTTCATCAACATCGACCTCAATGCCGTGGGCAACTGGGCCGAGCGCAACAATATCGGCTATGCCTCCTACCAGGAGCTTGCGGGCCATCCCAAGGTGCTGGAGATGATCCAGGGCCATGTCGAGGAGGTGAACCGCAGCCTTGCCGACGATCCGATGCTGTCGCATTGCCAGGTGCACCGCTTCCTTGTGCTGCACAAGGAACTGGACGCCGATGACGGCGAGATGACCCGCACCCGCAAGGTGCGCCGCGGGGTGATCGCCGAGAAGTTCGAGGATCTTCTGGGCGCGCTCTATGACGGCTCGTCCGAGATCTACACCACGACCGAGGTGACCTACGAGGACGGCCGCAAGGGTGCGATCAGCGCGACGTTGCAGATCCGCGATGCCGCCGTGGTGCCGGTGGGCAACGACAAGAAGGTGGCGGCGGAATGAAGGACATGGACGCAGACGGCTACACCACCGCGGACGGCCGCAGGATCGGCAGCGTGGTGATGGAGATGAAGAACATCACGCTGCGCTTCGGCGGCGTGGTGGCGATCAAGGACATCTCCTTCGACATCCGCGAAGGCGAGATCCGCGCGATCATCGGCCCGAACGGGGCGGGGAAATCCTCGATGCTCAATGTCATCAGCGGGTTCTACAACCCGCAGGAGGGCGAGGTCTGGTACAAGGGCCAGAAGCGCCCCCCGATGAAGCCCTACCAGGTGGCCCGGCAGGGGATCGCGCGCACCTTCCAGAACATCGCGCTGTTCGACGGGATGAGCGTGCTGGACAACATCATGACCGGCCGCATCCGCCAGATGAACGCGGGGCTGCTGGCCCAGGCGATCTGGAAGGGCAAGGCCGAGGCCGAGGAAACCGAGAACCGCGAGGCGGTGGAGAAGATCATCGACTTCCTCGAGATCCAGCACATCCGCAAGACGCCGGTTGGCCGGTTGCCCTATGGCCTGAAAAAGCGGGTCGAGCTGGCCCGCGCGCTGGCGGCGGAGCCGTCGATCCTGCTGCTCGACGAGCCGATGGCCGGCATGAATGTCGAGGAGAAGGAGGACATGAGCCGCTTCATCCTGGACGTGAACGACGAATTCGGCACCACGATCGCCCTGATCGAACACGACATGGGCGTGGTCATGGACCTGTCGGACCGCGTGGTGGTCATGGATTACGGCAAGAAGATCGGTGACGGCACGCCCGACGAGGTGCGCAGCAACCAGGCCGTGATCGACGCCTACCTGGGGGTGGCCCATGACTGATCCCGTGATCTTCCCCCGTAGTGCGGGCCGCAAGCCCGCCGACGCCCAACACAACGGAGGCCCGCGCCATGCCTGAACAGTTCATATGGGGAATGGAGGTCTTTGCGAACGGTCTGATGGCCGGGGTTCTTTATGCCCTTGTCGCCCTTGGTTTTGTCCTGATCTACAAGGCCTCGGGGATCTTCAATTTCAGCCAGGGCGTGATGGCGCTGTTCGCGGCGCTTACGCTGGTGGGCATCATGGAGGGGCAGGTGCCGTTCAGCCACCTGATCAACGCCGTGTTCGGTACGGAAATCCACCATTTCGGTTGGCACGTCCCGGCGCTGGCTGCGATCCTGTTGACGATGGTGGTCATGGTTTTGCTGGCGTGGCTGGTGAACTACTTCATTTTCCGACATCTGGTGAACCAGGAGCCGATCATCCTGTTCATGGCCACGATCGGGCTGGCCTATTTCCTTGAAGGATTTGGCGACATCATGTGGGGTGCCGATATCAAGAAGCTTGATGTCGGCCTGCCACAGGGCATCAACGGCACGATCGACGAGGTCACGTACAACCTGTTCGGTTATGGCTTTTTCATCGACAACCTTGACCTTTGGGCGACCTTCATCGCGATCCTGCTGGTTGTCGGCCTGGTGCTGTTCGCGCAGTATTCGAAGCATGGCCGTGCCATGCGGGCCGTGGCCGACGATCACCAGGCGGCGCTCTCGGTGGGTATCTCGCTCAACTTCATCTGGGTGATGGTATGGTCGCTGGCGGGCTTCGTGGCGCTGGTCGCGGGGATCATGTGGGGCACGAAATCGGGCGTCCAGTTCTCGCTGAGCCTGATCGCGCTCAAGGCTCTGCCGGTGCTGATGCTGGGCGGGTTCACCTCGATCCCCGGCGCGATCGTCGGCGGGCTGCTGATCGGCGTGGGCGAGAAGCTGTTTGAATTCGCCATCGGCGGGATGATCGGCGGCGCGACCGAAAACTGGTTCGCCTATGTGCTGGCTCTCATCTTCCTCGTCTTCCGGCCGCAGGGCCTGTTCGGCGAGAAGATCATCGAAAGGGTCTAGCCATGCAAAAGCTGATCGCAATCGCCAACGTGGTCGCCTGGTCCGGCTTCTGGGCCTTCGGCTACCTGGCGCTGACGGCCGGGGTGGAGCAGACCGGCCAGATGGTCACCGCGCTGATCCTGGCCGCGCTGGGCGGCGGCGTGGGCATGGTGGCTTACCTGTGGCTGGTGCGCCACGCCGAGGCCACGGGCTATGCCCGCCCGGCCAACCGCGCGGAGAAGCGCGACGACGATGAAATCCACGGGGAGGTAATCTGATGTTTTATCGCGAGGCGGGGGATTTCAAGACCTCCTATCAGGAAGACAGCCAGACCTTCCCGATCAAGTTCGACCGTTACCGTTACTATGCCGTGCTGATCGCGGCCTTTGCCGTGGTGCCTTTCCTTATCAACGATTACTGGGTCAACGCGGTGTTCCTGCCCTTCCTGATCTACTCGATCGCGGCGATCGGGCTGAACATCCTGGTGGGATATTGCGGCCAGGTGTCGCTGGGCACCGGCGGCTTCATGGCCGTGGGCGCCTATGCCTGTTACAAGCTGATGACCGGGTTCCCCGAGGTCAGCATCCTGATCCACGTGATCCTGGCCGGTGGCATCACCGCGGCGGTCTGTGTGCTGTTCGGCCTGCCCAGCCTGCGGATCAAGGGCTTTTACCTTGCCGTGGCCACGCTGGCCGCGCAGTTCTTCCTCGTGTGGCTCTTCAACCGGGTGTCGTGGTTCTACAATTACTCGGCCTCGGGGCAAATCACCGCGCCGGAAACCCAGGTGCTGGGCCATGCCGTGACCGGGCCGGAAACCGCGCCCTGGGCGGCCTACCTGTTCTGCCTGGTCTTCACGGTCGCCTGCGCTCTGCTGGCGCGGAACCTGACCCGCGGCATGGCAGGGCGCAAGTGGATGGCCATTCGCGACATGGACATCGCCGCCGAGATTATCGGGGTGAACCCGCTCAAGGCCAAGCTGAGCGCCTTCGCGATCTCGGGCTTTTTCGTCGGCATCTCGGGCGCGCTGTTCTTCGCGGTCTACCTGGGCGCGGTCGAGGTCGGCGAGGCCTTCGGCATCAACAAGTCGTTCCTGGTGCTGTTCATGGTCATCATAGGCGGTCTGGGGTCGATCTTCGGCAGCTTCGCTGGCGCCGCGTTCCTGGTGCTGCTGCCGGTGCTTCTGAAGAACGTGCTGGTGGGTGGACTTGGCTGGCCCACGGACCTGGCGGCGCACCTGGAATTCATCATCGTCGGCGGGTTGATCATCGTCTTCCTGATCGCCGAACCCCACGGCCTTGCACAGCTCTGGCGCGTGGCAAAGGAAAAACTGAGGCTTTGGCCCTTCCCGCACTAGGGGCGGGCCTGAGGGGGAATGACCGGGGGGCTGCAACCCCCGGCCCATGAACCATCGGAACAACACCAAGGGAGGAAATGAACCGATGAAAATGAAACTGTTTGGCGCAATCATGGCGACGGCGATGGCCGCTGCCCCGGCGCTGGCGGAGCTGAAGGTCGTCGATACCAGCTACCGCACCGGGCCCTATGCCGCGAACGGCATCCCGTTCTCGGACGGGTATCAGGACTACTTCACCCTGCTGAACGAGCGTGACGGCGGCATCGGCGGCGAGATGATCAATCTCGTAGAATGCGAGACCGGCTACAACACCGAGAAGGGTGTCGAATGCTACGAGTCGACCAAGGGCGGCGGTTCGCTGGTCTATCAGCCGCTTTCGACCGGCATCACCTATCAGCTGATCCCCAAGGCCACGGCCGACGGGATCCCGCTTCACACGATGGGCTATGGCCGGACCTCGGCCAAGAACGGCAAGGTGTTCGAATGGGTGTTCAACTACCCCGCGAACTACTGGGATGGCGCCAGCCATGCCGTGACCCACATCCTGAATGAAAACGACGGTGACATCAGCGACAAGACCATCGCGCTGGTCTATCACAACTCGGCCTATGGCAAGGAGCCGATCCGCACCCTTGAAAAGCTGAGCGAGAAGCACGGTTACGACCTGACGCTTCTGCCGGTCGATCATCCGGGGCAGGAGCAGAAGTCGCAATGGCTCCAGATCCGCCGCGAGAAGCCCGATTACGTCATCATGTGGGGCTGGGGCGTAATGAACCAGGTCGCCATCCAAGAGGCCGTGAACATCCGTTTCCCGATGGAGAACTTCATCGGCATCTGGTGGTCCGGGTCCGAGAACGACGTGAAACCGGCGGGCGACCGCGCCAACGGCTACAAGGCGCTGACCTTCCACAACCTGGGCAGCGACTACCCGGTCTATGACGACATCCAGAAATACGTCGTCGAGGCGGGCAAGGCCGCGGGCGCGGGCGATCAGATCGGCACGGTTCTGTATAACCGCGGCATGTATGCCGCGATGCTGGCCGCCGAGGCGATCAAGACCGCGCAGGAGATCCACGGCACCGCGGCGATCACGCCGGCGCAGATGCGCGACGGCATGGAGAACCTCGAGATGACCGAAGAGAAGATGGCCGCGCTGGGCCTTCCGAATTTCGGGCCCGAATTCAAGGTTAGCTGCGAAAACCACGGCGGCAACGGCTATGGCGCCGTGTCGCAGTGGAACGCCGAAGCCGGAGAGTTCGAGCTGATCACCGACTACTACCAGTCGGATCAGGAGGTGCTTCAGGCGCTGGTCGAGGAAGACTCGATGGCCTTTGCCGAGGAAAACGGCATCGAGCTGCGCTGCCAGTGATCCTGGCGAGATGACCCACGGGCGCGGCGGCCTGTCCGCCGCACCCACCCCTGGCCCCCGGGCGTGACGGAGACTTAAGGATGCTGGACGCAGGACGCACGGACGAGACCCTTCTGGAGGTCAACAACATCGAGGTGATCTACAATCACGTGATCCTCGTTCTGAAAGGGGTCAGCCTTTCGGTGCCCAAGGGCGGGATCACCGCGCTTCTGGGCGGCAACGGCGCGGGCAAGACCACGACGCTCAAGGCGATTTCCAACCTTCTGAAATCCGAACGCGGCGAGGTCACCAAGGGATCTATCACCTATCGCGGCGAACGGGTGCAGGACCTGGTGCCGTCCGACCTGGTGAAGAAGGGCGTGATCCAGGTGATGGAGGGGCGCCATTGCTTCGAGCACCTGACGGTCGAGGAAAACCTGCTGACCGGCGCCTATACCCGCGGATCGTCGCGTGGCGAGATCGACGCCGATCTGAACATGGTTTACGAATATTTCCCCCGCATCAAGGAACGCCGCAAAAGCCAGGCGGGCTATACCTCGGGCGGGGAACAGCAGATGGTCGCCATCGGCCGCGCGCTGATGAGCCGGCCCGAGACGATCCTGCTGGACGAACCCAGCATGGGGCTTGCGCCGCAGCTGGTGGAGCAGATCTTCAACATCGTGAAATCGCTCAACGAGGAAGAGGGCTATACCTTCCTGCTGGCCGAGCAGAACACCAACGTGGCGCTGCGCTTCGCGCATTACGGCTACATCCTGGAATCGGGGCGCGTGGTGATGGACGGGCCGGCCGCCGACCTGCGCGAGAACCCGGACGTGAAAGAGTTCTACCTCGGCATGTCCGACGAGGGGCGCAAGAGCTTTCGCGACGTGCGCAGCTATCGCCGCCGCAAACGCTGGCTGAGCTGAACCCCGCCCCACGTATCCGAGCATCGACGGTGCCGCGCCCGCGCGGCCATGAAGGGAACTGGCCATGTCCGATTTTTTCGACGATCTGGAAACGCGCAGCGCGGATGAACGCGCCGCAGCCATCGCACGTGCCTTGCCTGAACAGATCGAGCGCGCCAAGGCGCTGCCCGGCTATGCGGGAACGCTCGATGCCGTGGACCCGGCGGCGATACGCGGGCTTGCCGACCTTGCCGCGCTGCCGGTGCTGCGCAAGTCCGACCTGGGCCGCGCGCAGGGCGGGGCCGCGCCCTTCGGCGGGCTGACCACGCGCAAGGCCGCGCAGTTCGCCCATGTCTTCCAAAGCCCCGGCCCGATCTACGAGCCGGGCGGCGACAGTCATGACTGGTGGCGCATGGGGCGGTTCCTGAACGCCTGTGGCGTGGGCAAGGGCGACATCGTGCAGAATTGCTTCGGCTACCACCTGACGCCGGCCGGAATGATCTTCGAGAACGGCGCCAAGGCGGTAGGCGCCGCGGTGCTGCCCGCCGGCACCGGACAGACCGAGCTTCAGGCCCGCGCGGCGCACGACATCGGGGTGACCGCCTATGCCGGGACGCCCGATTACCTGAAAGTCATCCTCGACAAGGCCGACGAGATGGGCCTGACGCTGCAGATCTCCAAGGCGGCGGTCGGGGGCGGGGCGCTGTTCCCGTCGCTGCGGCAGGAATATGCGGATCGCGGCATCGCCTGCCTGCAATGCTATGCCACCGCCGACCTGGGCAACATCGCCTATGAATCCTCCGCGCAGGAGGGGCTGATCGTGGACGAGGGCGTGCTGGTCGAGATCGTGACCCCCGGCACCGGCGACCCGGTCGCCCCAGGCGAGGTCGGCGAGGTCGTCGTGACCACGCTCAACCCCGATTACCCGCTGATCCGCTTTGCCACCGGCGATCTGAGCGCGGTGATGGAGGGGGAAAGCCCTTGCGGCCGCACCAACATGCGGATCAAGGGCTGGATGGGCCGGGCCGACCAGACCACCAAGATCAAGGGCATGTTCGTGCGCCCCGAACAGGTGGCGGCGCTGGTCGCCCGCCATGACGAGATCGCCAAGGCCCGTGTCATTGCCAGCCGCGAAGGCGAAATGGACGTGATGACCGTGCGGATCGAGGCCGATGGTGGCGACCCCGAGGCCTATGCCGGGTCGGTCGCCGAGGCGCTGAAGCTGAAAGGCCGGGTCGAGATCGTGGCCCGCGGCAGCCTGCCCAATGACGGCAAGGTGATCGAGGATCAGCGCA
>JAASSQ010000340.1 GCA_021767845.1 Roseovarius sp.
GCCACGTCGCGCAGGCAGGAAATGCCGTAATCGCGCCACTCCCCGGCGGCGACCATGCGCCCGTAAAGCGACAGGATCACGCTCAGTTCCGTGCGGTGGAAGGCCACCTGCTGCGGGCCGCCATGAGGCGGGAACCGGGTGGGCGATTGAAACGTCATGCGATCAGAGTTGCGCCGATGCCGTTGCAAATCAAGAGGTTTCGCATCTTTCCCGGCAAGGCGGCGTCCGCTCAGGCAAAGCTGCCCTGGCAGAACCAGCCCGAACTCAGCGCCGCGCCGTGGGCGTAGAACAGCCACAGCCGCTCGCCGCGCGCGGTGGTCACCTGCCAGTAGTCGCGCACGCCGCTGCGCCACTCGGGCTCGTCCAGCCACCATTCCGGCGCGATGCGTTCCGGCCCCTTGGCGCAGGCCAGGTCATGCGCCCGCCCGCGCCAGCGGAACCGCTCGGGCGGGGTGGGCCGGTCGGGGGCGTTGACCGGCTCGGGCCGCCACATCACCAGCGGGCGCGGCGTGGGCGGCGCGGGCCAGTCCCTTGCCGGTTCCGACCAGGCGGCGGCCAGAACCTGCGCGGTCTTTTCCGGGATATGGCTGCTGGCCGGATGGCGGCGGGTGATCGCGTCCAGCCCGATCCGCCCGCCGATCCGGCCGATCAGATCCTCCAGCGCGGTTTCGCCCGCCGCGCGGGCGCGGGCGGCCTCCATCGCGCCGGCATGGCCGGTGATGGTGCGGGCGTGGACGGGTTCGACCTGGACGGCCTCCAGCCGCAGCATCTCGATGCCGAACCCGGCGTCGATCTCGTCCAGCTTCAGCGCCAGAAGCGGGCGGATGCGGTCGGGCTCCTGCGCGGGGCGGGCCAGCCCGGCCTCGATCGCCTGCATGGTGTCGTCCACCCGCCACGCCTGAAGCCGCACCCGGCGCGCGCCCTGGCCCTGCTCGCGCAGCAATTCGCACAGGCGCGGCACCAGCCGGTCCAGCGCGGCCAGCATGTCGTCGGTCAGGCCGATCGGCTCGGGCAGGGTCAGCCGCGTGGCAAAGCGCGGCGCCTCGCGCCGGGGCGAGATGGGCTCGGGCACCGCGCCAAGCGCCTGGTCCAGCCGCATCACCAGCCCCCGGCCAAAGCGCCGCGCCAGGGGCGCGCGCGGCTGGCCGGTCAGGTCGGCCACCCGGCGCAGGCCCAACCGGCCCAGTTGCGCCACCATCTCCGGCTCCAGCCGCAGGGCGGCGACCGGCAGATCGGCCAGCGCGCCGTGGGTCTGCCCCGGCGGGGCGATGCGCGGGGCCGCGCCCCGGGCCTGCGTGTGCACCGCCGGGGCCGCGCCGCCGCGTTCCCAGTGCCGCCGTTTCGCCGCGCGTGACCGGGTGGCGCGCGCCTCCTGGTCGATGGCGTCGCCCGACCGGTCATGCCCCGGCGTGCAGCCCGCGTAACGCGCCAGCGCCCAGGCCGCGCCCACCGTATCGGCCAGCCCGCAGCGCGCCGTCAGGCCAAGCGCGCCGGCCTCCTGCGCGACCGTGTCCATCATCGCCGCCTCGCCGCCGAAGAGATGCGCGCAGCCGGTGATGTCCAGCACCAGCGCATCGCCGCCCTGTTCGGCCACCCAGGGCGAAAACCGCCCCGCCCACCGCACCAGCGCGGTCAGGAACCCCGCCTCGGCCTGCGCGTTGCGGGCGCGCGTCACCAGCCCCGCGCACATCGCATGGGCATCGCGCAGCGGCTGGCCCGCGCGCAGGCCCGCCGCCTCGGCCGCCACCGACACCGACGACAGAACCTGCATCTGCCCGGTCTCCTCGACCACGGCAAAGGGCAGGTCGTTATCCGCCCCCATCCGGCGCAACAGGCGCTCGGCTCCGAGGCGGGGAAACCAGACAGAGAGAAGTCTTCGGGCAGGCATGGCAGCAAATGTTCTTGATTTGTTCCAAATTAGACCGCCACTTTGCCGGAGTCGAGTCTCCCCGGCCCTCCGATGCCGCCCCTTGCGCGCCCCGCGCCGCCCGGCCGTCAGCCGCACCAGACCCGCGTGATCCGGCCCGCCTCGTCCAGCTCCAGGTTCAGGCGCTCGGGGCGGTGATCCATCGTCATCATCGACCCCGGCGGCAGCACCCGCACCGGCCCGTCCACGGCGCTGTCGTCGAACGCCGCGCGCGGCTGACCGACCAGCCCCTGCAGGTCCGCGGCGCCGCACTCCGCCTCCGCCGACGGCGGCGCACCGCCCTCGACGCAGCCGGCCAGCCCCAACGCGCTTATCCATGCCAAACCGTATCGCATCGCCGTGCCCTCCTGCTTTCTGGCCTGCCCCGCAGCCTGCCGCAGCGCGTCGGGCCCGGTCCACCCATTGTCGCACATCGAGTTGATCCCCTGCGTCATTTCGCCCAAAGTCGGGCCAAACCGGAACCGGAGGACCCCCATCATGCGAACCACCGCCGCCGTCGCGCTCGAAGCCGGCAAGCCGCTCGAGATCATGGACGTGAACCTGGACGGCCCGAAAGAGGGCGAAGTCCTGGTCGAGGTCAAGGCCACCGGCCTGTGCCACACCGACGATTTCACCCTGTCGGGCGCCGATCCCGAGGGGCTGTTTCCCGCCATCCTCGGCCACGAGGGCGCGGGCGTGGTGGTGGATGTCGGCCCCGGCGTCAAATCGCTGCAGCCGGGGGATCACGTCATCCCGCTCTACACGCCGGAATGCCGCGAATGCGACTACTGCCTCAACCCCAAGACCAACCTGTGCCAGTCGATCCGCGCGACCCAGGGCCAGGGCGTGATGCCCGACGGCAC
>JAASSQ010000083.1 GCA_021767845.1 Roseovarius sp.
CTCGCCCGCGCCTATGCCGACATCACGGGCGATCCCGCGCACCTGTCGCGGCAGCTCGACCTGCTGCGCCCGATCCGCGGCCACGCGCAGGTGGACGCCTGGCAGGCGATGGCCGCGCAAGGCGCCTTTGCCGATCTCGCCCTCGCGCTGATCACGCAGCACTACGATCCCGCCTATGCCAAGGCCCGCCAGCGCACCGATCTGGCCGCAACGCAGACCGTGGCCTTCGACGATCTGGACGACGCAACACTGACCCGCGCCCTGCCCCGGCTGGAAGACGCGCTGCTGCGCGCCGCCGAGGGCTAAACCACCCGAATTCGCGCCGCGCCCTCGGTCATCACGCCGATCCCGGCCGCAGGCACGCCCGCACGCCGCAGCGCCTCCATGACCTCTGCCGCCTGCGCCTCGGGGACAGCGGCCAGCAAGCCGCCCGCCGTCTGCGGATCGAACAGCCAGTCGAACGCCCCCGGCCCCTCGCTCCGATCAAACTGCATCCCCTCCATCGCATGCGCCGCGTTCGCCCCGTGCAACGAGGACCGCACCCCGCGGTCCAACAACCCCGCCACCCCCGGCAACAGGGGCACGGCATCGGCATCGATCCGGGCCCCCACCCCGGTGGCCCGGCAGATCGCCAGCAGATGCCCGGCCAGCCCGAAGCCCGTCACATCCGTCATCGCCCGCGCCGCACCACGCAGGATCGCGGCCTCCGCCGCAAGCGGGCGGGCCATCGACGCCCAGGCCCCCGCGACCACATCGCCATCCGCCTGCGCCTGCATCGCGGCGGCCAGGATCGCGCCGGTCCCCAGTGGCTTGGTCAGGATCAGCCGGTCGCCCGGCCGCGCGCCCTCCAGCCCGATCGCATCGCCCCCCGCCAGCCCGGTGACGGTGAAGCCGATCGTCATCTCGGCGCCCTGCGTGGTGTGGCCGCCGATGATCGCGGCGCCCGCTGCGCCCATCACCTCGCCCGCCCCGGCCATGATCTCGCGCAGGGTGTGGCGCTGCAGCCGCTCGGCCATGCGCGGCAGGATCACGTGGACCAGCGCCGCCTGCGGCTCGGCGCCCATCGCCCAGACATCGCCCAGCGCATGGATCGCGGTGATCCGCGCCATCAGCCACGGATCGTCGGTAAAGGCGCGCAGGTGATCGGTGCTCAGCACCTGGATCGCCCCGCCCACCCGCAATATGCCCGCATCATCGCCCGGTCGGCTCAAGACATCGGCGCGCCCCGCCGGGGGCAGTTCGGCAATCATCGCGCCCAGCGCGCCGGGGCCCACCTTGGCCCCGCAGCCGCCGCAGATCACCGGGTGATCCGACATCTCGGCCCGCACGCCGCGCGCCACCTCGCGCGGCAGCTCCGGCGCGGGCATCTCGGGAAGCCGGCGGAATTTCTCCATGAATTTCTGGTCGATCCGGTCCTTCCAGCGCCACAGCCCGGGCAGGTGCAGCCCCACGCCGCCCTTGTCGGCCACCGCCTGCTTGCCGCCCAGCGACACGAGCTTCAGGAAATCCTTTTGCGGACGGAACGCCCGCCGCTGCGCCCCGGTCAGATCGGCCCGCAGGTTATGCGCCAGGACCGGCGCGGCGCGCACGGCATAGACCCCCGCCTTGGGGCGCGGCGCATGGCTCAGGTGCGCGCAATCGCCGGCGGCATAGATAGTCGGATCGCCCTCGACCCGCAGCCATTCGTCCACCCGGATGAAGCCGTCCTCCAACGGCAGGTCGGTCTGCGCCAGCCACGGCCAGGGCCGCGCGCCCGCAACCCCCACGACAAGATCCGCCGCGATCTCGGCACCGCTCTCCAGCACCACGGCCTCCGATGTGACACGCTGCACGCCCACCCCCTCGCGCAAGGTGATCCCGGCCCGCAACAGCGCGTTCCACAAGGCCCGCCGCGTGCCCGGCGCCGTGCCCCGCAGGGCCGTGCCCGCGTCCAGAACAGAGATCGCGGGCTCGGCCACGCCCGCCGTGACCAGCCGGTGATGCATGGCCAGCGCCAGTTCCACCGCGCCCACGCCGCCCCCGATCAGCGCGATGCGCGGCGCGGCGGCGCCGCTTCGCACCTGCTCGACGAACCGCGCCCAGCTTTCGGCAAAGGGGCCCAGCGGCTTGGCGGCGATGCCGTGCGCGGCAAACCCCTCGATCTCCAGCGGGGCCGAGGAGATGCCGATGTCGATCGACAGGTGGTCATAGGCGATGTCGGGCCGCGCCTCCAGCCGGACACGCCGCGCACCACGATCCAGCCCCACGGCGCGATCCTGCACCAGCCGCGCGCCTGCGAACCGCGCCAGCCGCACGAGGTCTATATCCAGATCGCCGCGCGCGTAATGCCCCGCCACATGCCCCGGCAGCATGCCCGTATAGGGCGCCTTCACGTTCGGGTCGATCAGCGTCAGGCGCACCCCCGGCAGCGGGCGCATCCCCCACCGGCGCAGCAGCAGGGCATGGGCATGCCCGCCCCCGATCAGCACGAGGTCGCGGGTCAGCGGAACTTGGGCTTGCATGGCTGGGGCTATCCGTCGGCGGTTTCACGTCCTGCCGCGCAGCAAATCAGGAAACCCGCCGCGATGGAATGGGGCCGTGCGCCGCAAGCCGGAACGCCGGAACGCGCCCCGGTCAGGCGCGTTTCTTGCGTTTCCCGAACTTGTAGAGATGCCGGGGCGAGACCTCTTCCTCGCTCAGCAGCTCGTTCAGCATCGACTTGTAGCCTTGCGTGCCGGGCGACGGCTCGGCCAGCCGGTCATCCAGCCGCAGCAGCGTGACATCGCGCTCCGGCTCGGGCGGCGGCGGCGGGGCCTCTTCGGCGGCGTCGCGCGCCGCGTTGAACAGCACTTTCAGCACCCCCGATTTGGTCACCCAGCGCAGCGGATGCGGCTTGCCCACCGCCAGTTCGATCGACAGGTTCACCGGGAAGGTGGCCAGCGCCACTTCCAGCCGCCGGTTGAGCGGGCGTTCGATCTCGTCGCGGGTCAGCGCATGGCGCCCGTTCTGGATGCACAGGAACACCCCGCCGCCGCGATAGGACAGGAAACAGCCGTCGCGCGTCAGCGTCTCCGACAGCACGCCCGCCACGAGGTGAATCAGGTCGCGGAACCTGTCGGGCGGGCAGGTCTGGTGCGCTTCCTCGGCGTTCACGATGCGAATCGAACAGATCGTGGAGTTGAACATCCCGAAGCGCGGCAACTGCATGATGTAGTTTTCAAAGGCCGTGTAGCTCAGCACCCGATCGACATTGCGGATGTCGATCACGTCCGAGAACACCACGTCACCCGCCGAGCGCCGCGCGGAACCGTCCCCGACAGGCCCGGCGTCGTCGTCCCGGTGGTCTGCCCCGGCCGTCCTGTCCGGCTGCCTGGCCTGCGCCTCCTGCGCCTCCTGTGCGAATCGCTGCGCGCTCTTGATCCGCGCCCGCAACTCGCCCAGCTCGAACGGCTTGGTGATATAGTCGTTGGCCCCGGCCGCGAAGGCCCGGTCCAGGTGGTCCAGCTGCGTCATCGCGGTCAGCATGATGATCGACGTGCCGCCATACTGCTCCAGCGCCCGGATATGCCGGCACAGCTCGATGCCATCCATCCGCGGCATCTGGATATCCAGCACGAAACAGTCGAAATCCTCGTCGGATGCGTCGATCTCCGACAGCGCCTCGGCCCCGCCGGGGCAGGCCGTCACCTCATGGCCGCACGCGCCGCTAAGATACTGCGACAGCAGCGTGAGAATGCTCTCGTCGTCATCTACCAGCAGAATTTTCATTCTGACGGCCTCCACCAGTTCGATTCCCGTCGTGCCGACTCACCACTCGCGAAACGCGACGCCTGACACACGCAGCCGCGCCTACAACCTGACGATGCAATCTCTAGTTAGGGAAATGGTCGAAAGTATGGCGCGGATGTCACCCGAATTTGGCGTTCGGGGGCCGCCCCGCCGGAACCCGCCCGCCGCCGCGGCAAATCGCTTTTCGGGCGCAATCCCCGCAAAGAATCGCCCGATTCGGGCGGCAATCACACGGTGACCGCCGCCACGCCACGCGCCCGAAACGAACCACAGGGGACCGGATGCGACTCCTCGCCGTCGACGACGACCGCCTATTTGCCGAACTCATCGAAACATCGCTGGCCTCCAGCGACCGGCTCGATGTCGTGACCGCCGCCTCCGGGCAGGATGCGCTCAGGATACTCGACCGCGACGGGCCCCGCTTCGACTGCCTGCTGTTCGACATCCGCATGCCACGGATGGACGGCATCACGCTCTGCCGCCGGGTGCGCCGCGATCCGCTCCATGCCCACACGCCCATCATCATGCTCACCGCAGCGGCGCGCAAACAGGATCTCGAGGCCGCCTTCGCGGCCGGCGCGTCGGATTACCTCACCAAGCCCCTGGCCTCTCCCGACCTGCTGGACAAGCTGCACCGATGGCATCGCCGGGATCTGGCCGCCACCCCGCCCGCGCCCGTGACCGACGCCTTCGGAACGCCTGCGCATGTCGCGGCCCGCGGGACCGAGGCGGCGCTCATCGCCCGGCTCTGCACCCTCGATCTGCCCGGCCATGTCGCGTATCGCGCCTTCGAGAATTTCTGTGTCCGGCGAGCCCGGCGCCGCCTCGGGCGGCTCCGCGCCACCGCGCTCCAGATCGCGAATTTCGACCGGCTTCAGGCCGACATGCCGCCCGACCGCTTCGCCGCCGCGGTCATCCGGTTCGCCCACACGCTGGCGCAGGCGGTCGGCTGGCTGGACGGCCTGTTCTCCTACCGGGGCCGAGGCATCTTCCTGATCGCCCATGCCGGGGCACCGGACCCGCTCGAACCCCGGCTGCACCTGCTGCTGCGCCGGGCCGCCCGCGCCGCACCGCCCGACCTGGCCCGCCTTCAATCGCACATCCGCTACACGGTGGGGGCCACCATCCCGATCGGGCGGGCAGACGATGCGATCTTCGCCCTGGGCGATTCGGTCCGCAGCGTCCAGGATCGGCACATCGCCCGGTCGCTGGACCGCGTGCCGCCCGACATGCTGAACCGGATGTATCACGAGGCCGAGCTGTCCCATCTCGAGGCGCGGGCCTATCGCGGGATGTTCGACGCCGACATGCGCCATGCCGACGTCACCTGGCCCCCGCCCGATGGCCGCGCCGCCAAAGGCTGATCGCGCCGCCGGAAACTGTGGCGATATGGGGGACAATCGACTGACGATCGGCAGATTTTTTCGTCAATCGAAAAAAATACTGGCATTTTTGCACCACTGTGTCACATGATGGCATCAAATTGCCATGATTGAGCGCAGGTTATGAAGAATTTCAGCGTGCCGGCACAGGCCGCAACGGCCGCGTCGGCGTTCCCGGACCTCAAACCGCCCGAAAAACCGCCCGAAGGCCGCGTCGGCCAGGGCGCCCTGAGCAGCCGTGACAAGAAACGGATGCGGGTTCGGGCCCAGCGCGAAGCGGCGCGCCAGCGCGGCTCGATCCGCGCCAGCGCCCTGTCCTTCGCCAACATGCACTGCTACGGCGAGCTGCTGCACGACTACTTCCAGGCCCGCAAGGAGGTGTTCATCGACCAGCTCGAATGGGACATCCCGCAGGCCGACGGCATGGAGTTCGACCAGTACGACACGCCGCAATGCCGGTGGGTGATCGTGCATGAATACGGCGAGGTGCTGGCCGGCATCCGCCTGCAACCGACCACCGCGCGCTGCGGCATCTACAGCTACATGCTGCGCGACGCGCAGCGCGGCCTGCTGGAAAACCTCACCGACGACGTGCTGTTCATGGAGGCGCCGGTCGATCCCCGCGTCTGGGAAGCGGCGCGCGTCTTCATCACCCAGACCGTCTCGGCAAAACGGCGTTTCGAGGTGCAGCAGATCCTGGTCAGCAAGCTGATCCAGACCGCCCGCGACGAGGGCGCAAGCCACGTCATCGGAATCGTCCCGGCGATCTGGAAACGGTGGCTGCGCCGCCTCGATCTCAGCGCCGTGCCCATCGGCCCGCGTTTCCGCGTCGATGGCACCCACAGCCAGGCGATCCTGTTCAACCTGTTCAAGGCGATGAACTGAAAACGCCGCGACGCGCCGCCTATTCCCCCGCGATCGGCCCCGGCGCCGGAAACCCGTCGCCGCCATGTCCCCCGGCCTCCCCTCGCGCGGCGCGCTGCGGCCTGCCCGCGCCCCGTGCCGGGGCGTGCCGCGCGAACTCCAGCACGAAACACGTCCCCTCGCCAAGGCGGCTGGTGTAGTGGATCGTGCCGTTGTGGCGCTCGACGATCCGTTTCGAGATGTTCATCCCCAGCCCCGTGCCGCCGACCTTGCGCTGATCCGAGGAATCCACCTGCGTGAACCGCCCGAACACCTGCGCCTCGCAGTTCTCGGGGATCCCCGCCCCGGTATCTTCCACGCTGATGCGCACACGTCCGGCATGGCCCTGCGCGCTGACCGTGATCCTGTCGCCCGGCTCCGAGAACTTCAGCGCGTTGGACAGGAGATTGCCCAGCACCTGCTGGATGCGCTTGGCGTCGGCGTGGATGAACAGCGCCTCATCGGGCAGATCGGTGCGCATCTCGATTCCTTCGGCATCGGCCTGCGCCATGACCGCGTTGACGCTGTCGGACACAACCCGCGCCACGTCCAGCACCTCGAAGCGGAACACCATCTCGCCGCTCTCGATCTTCTGCAGGTCCAGCGTTTCGTTGATAAGCTCGGATAGGCGCTTGGAATTCTTGACCGCGATGTCCACGATCGGCTTCAGCTCGTCGGGCAGCTTGGCCACCGCCTCGGACTCCATCAGGTCCAGCGAAAAGGCGATCGAGGTCAGCGGCGTGCGCAGCTCGTGGCTCATCGTGGACAGGAATTGCGACTTGATCTCGTAGGCGCGCTTCGCCCGGTCATGTTCCAGCTTGATTTTCAGAAGCTGTTTCTGCCCCTTTCGATAGAGCCGCAGGAATATGAACGCGCAATCCACGATGAAGTACAGAACGAAGATCACCGTGAAGAATTCCAGCCAAAGGGGCGAGTCCAGCGGCGGGCGATATTGCACCAGGTCCAGCACCGAGATCGACAGGAAGGTCGCCCCGTAGATCACCAGCCGCAGCACCAGCGCCGACATGATGTAGTGATTGTGCATCGCCGCGAACAGCGCCGCCGCGAACAGGAAGAACAGCGGCATGACATGGCCGCCCGGCTGCTGCTGGATGGCGATCAGCAGCGCGAAGGTGGCGATTACCGCCGAACTGGCGATGGTGTTGACGATCACCCACCCGTAAAACCGCTTGGCCGCCTTCCGGTCCTTGCCCGGCCACGCCTCGACCCGCCGTTGCAGCACGAGGTCCATCAACTCGGTGATCAGCAGCGCGGAATAGCACAGCATCGCCAGCGATGTGTTGAAATAGAACGCGGCCAGCACCGTCGCCGCCAGGAAACTGGCCTGCCGCTGCCAGATCAGCTTGCGCGAGATGCTGACATAATCGCGCAACTGCCGCTCGAACACGTCGATCGCGGCCTCGGAGTCCAGCTTCGGAATGATCGTGTCTTTCGCAGCCATTTTCAGCAATCGCACCGGTCCTGTCGGGGTTCGATACCCCCCGAACGCGGATGAATTCGGTCGCGAATGGGGTGAAATTTTGACCGGGCGCCGTTTCCGCTCCGGTGCATGCCCCCGCGCGGCGGGTTCGGGCGCCGCACGGGTCCGGTGCCGTCGCGCGCGATGGCGCAAGGGGCCGGGGCCGCGCGTTTGACGGGGCCGGGCCATGCGCCGATTCGCAAGGCGCGCGCGCCGCCGGTTGTTCCGGCCGCCGCGCACGCCCTGCCACCGGGGCACCGCGCGCCCTGTTAACCCCGGTCCGGCACCGACGGCGCACCGACGCGATACCGACGTGATACCGACGCGATACCGACCCCGGTTTCTCGTTGTTTTTCGGCCTGTTAACCCGATTCGCCGCCCGCATGGCGTTGCATGGGGCACCGCACGGTCCCGACCCGCCAAGCGCAACGGTCCGTCCCGCGCCTTCACTCTTTGCTTACCATTGCGTGTTACGTTGAAGGGTTGCCCGGCCCCCTGCGGCCCGTGCCACGGCCCCGCCACTTATGTTAAGCTAAACTTACACATTAAGTAATTATTTGTTCCTTCTCGTTAGCTAAATTCATCAATATAGTCGCCCCAACCTTTCGTCAGCGTGCAGGAGGCAAGATTGGTGGCGGCAACGACGCAGGAACTACAGGTCTCGGTCTGGCGCGGCTCGGACGGTGCCGAGGGCCGGTTCGACACTTTCGCGGTGCCCGCCTACGAAAGCCAGACGGTGCTGGACGTGGTCACCTGGATCCAGCAGCAGGCCGACCCGACCCTGACCTACCGCTTCGCCTGCCGCGTCGGCATGTGCGGAAGCTGCGCCATGATGGTCAACGGCACCCCCCGCTGGACCTGCCGCACGCATGTGAAAAAAGTCACGCAAGACAATCACTTACGCATCGAGCCGCTGCGCAACATGCCGGTCATCAAGGATCTGGTGGCCGACATGGACCCGTTCTTCGACAAGTGGGTCGGGGCCGAGGCGCTGCACCACCCCACCGCCACCCGCGACGACGCGATCGTGCCCGTCGATGCCGCCACCCCCGAACGGCAGGCCGCCGACGCGGGAATCGAATGCATCAACTGCGGGGTCTGCTACGCGGCCTGCGACACGGTCGCCGGCAACCCCGACTACCTCGGCCCCGCCGCCCTGCAACGCGCCTGGACGCTGCTCAACGACGCCAAGGACGGCGGCCGCGAGGCGATCCTCGATGCGGTGTCGGGCGCGGGCGGCTGCCACAACTGCCACTCGATGGGCAGTTGCACCCACTACTGCCCCAACGCGCTCGATCCGATGTCGGCGATTGCCGGGCTCAAGCGCGAAACGGTGCGCCACGCGCTGCGGAGGAAACGCGATGCTTGACCTGAAACTCTATTTGGCTCAACGGCTTAGCGCCCTCGTCATGGCGCCGCTGGTGCTGGGCCATATCGCCGTGATGATCTACGCGATCCAGGGCGGGCTCAGCGCCGCCGAGATCCTCGGTCGCACCCAGGGCTCGGTCTTCTGGTTCGCGTTCTACGGGCTTTTCGTGGTCGCGGTCTCGATCCACGCGGCGATCGGGCTGCGGGTGATCGCGCATGAATGGGCCGGGCTCAAGGGCGCCGCGCTGTCGGCGCTTTCGTGGGGCATCGGCCTCGGGCTCTTCGCGATGGGGGCACGGGCCGTCTGGGCCGTGACATGGGCATGACCCGCCCCGCCCGCGCCCATCCGCTGTGGCTGGCCTTCGTGCTGCACCGCCTGTCGGGGCTGGCGCTGGCGCTGTTCCTGCCCCTGCATTTCTGGGTTCTCGCCCAGGCGCTCACCGCGCCCGAGCAGCTCGATGCCTTCCTGCGCCTGACCGACAATCCCGCCGTCAAGCTGGCCGAGTTCGGGCTGGTCTTCCTGCTGGCGGTGCATTTCTTCGGCGGCCTGCGCCTTCTGGCGCTCGAGCTTCTGCCCTGGCCCGCGCGGCACAAGACGCTGGCCGCCGCGGCCGTCGCGCTGGCCTTCTTCGTTTCCGGCACCTTCTTCCTGGAGGCCATCTGACCCATGCGACCCGAACTTGACCGCCACGACACCGACATCCTGATCCTCGGCACCGGGGGCGCGGGGCTCTTCGCCGCGCTCCACGCCCAGCAATCCGCCCCCGAGGGGACGAAAATCACCATTGCGGTCAAGGGCTTGATCGGCAAATGCGGCTGCACCCGCATGGTGCAGGGCGGCTATAACGTGGCGCTCAGCGGCGGCGATACGGTCGAGCGGCATTTCATGGACACGATCAAGGGCGGCAAGTGGCTCCCGGATCAGGACATGGCCTGGCGGCTGTGCGAAACCGCCGTCACCCGCATCCGCGAACTGGAGAACGAGATCGGCTGTTTCTTCGACCGCAACCCCGACGGCTCGCTCCATCACAAGGCCTTCGCCGGCCAGACCGCCGACCGCACCGTGCACAAGGGCGACTTGACGGGCATCGAGATCATCAACCGCCTGATGGAACAGGTGCTTTCACGCCCGGTCGAGAAACTCCAGGAACACCGCGCCATCGGCCTCATCCCCACAAGCGACGGCACCGCGCTGGCCGGGGTGTTGATGATCGACATGCGCACCGGGCGGTTCCGGCTGGTGCGTGCCAAGACGGTGCTGATGGCCACCGGCGGCGGGCCGACCATGTACAAGTATCACACGCCCTCGGGCGACAAGACGATGGACGGGCTGGCCATGGCCCTGCGCGCGGGCCTGCCCCTGCGCGACATGGAGATGGTGCAGTTCCACCCCACAGGCCTTCTGGCGGGCGACCATACCCGCATGACCGGCACCGTGCTGGAAGAAGGCCTGCGCGGCGCGGGCGGGCATCTTCTGAACGGGGCCGGGCACCGGTTCATGTTCGACTACGACGCCAAGGGCGAACGCGCCACCCGCGACGTGGTCAGCCGCTGCATCTACGACGAGATGCGCAAGGGGCACACCTCGCCCAATGGCGGGGTCTATATCTCGATGGGCCACCTTGGGCCGGACTTCGTGGCCGAGAAATTCAAGGGCATGGTCAAGCGTTGCGCCGATTGCGGGTTCGACCTGGCCGCCGGCCGGGTCGAGGTGGTGCCGACCGCGCATTACTTCATGGGCGGCGTCGTGGTGGACGTGGACACGCGCACCGCGCTCGAAGGGCTATACGTGGCGGGCGAGGACGCGGGCGGCGCGCATGGCTCGAACCGCCTGGGCGGCAACGGCGTGGCCAACTCCACCGTCTATGGCGGCATCGCCGGCGACGTGATGGGCACCGACATCCGCGCCATGCCCACCCTGCGCGAGCCGGACGAAGACATGCTGCAGGCCGAAATCGCCCGCGCCTGCCGCCCGTTCGAGCGGCCCGCGGGCCACGTGCAGCCCCTGCGCCAGACCCTGCAGGAGGCGATGTGGAACAACGTGGGCGTCATGCGCACCGCCGAAAAGCTGAACCAGGGCGTCGCGGATGTGAGCGCGATCCGCGACGAGCTGATGCAAACCGGCGTGGCCGCCGACAGCCTCGCCTTCAACCTCACCTGGCACGACTGGCTGAACCTGGCCTCGCTTTGTGATATATCCGAAGTGATCGCCCGCGCGGCGCTTTGGCGCGAAAACTCGCGCGGCGCCCACTACCGCGAGGATTTCCCAGACGAAGGCGACCTGGAAAACTCGTATTTCACCGTGGCCCGGCAGGATGGCGACAGCGTCGCCGTCACCCGCGAGCCCGTCAAATTCACCGTCGTTCGCCCCGGCGAAACCATCCTGCCCGAGGGCGAACCCGAAACACTGGTGGCAGCGCAATGATACCCATAGACCTGATCCAGAACACCGCCGAAACCCTTATGGACAAGGCGGCGATCGAAATCCCGCAGGACTATCTTGACGGGCTCAAGGCCGCCGTCGAAACCGAGGACGGGGATCTCTCCTCCTTCGTCCTGCAGGCCATGCTGGAAAACTACGAGGCCGCCAAGGAAGACCGCCG
This sequence comes from Roseovarius sp., assembly GCA_021767845.1. Taxonomy (GTDB): domain Bacteria; phylum Pseudomonadota; class Alphaproteobacteria; order Rhodobacterales; family Rhodobacteraceae; genus Roseovarius. The sequence goes on from JAASSQ010000083.1 coordinate 11,505, forward strand.
CGCGATGTGC
>JAASSQ010000084.1 GCA_021767845.1 Roseovarius sp.
AAGCAGGCAAAGGGCTGGACCATGAAACTCACCGTCGATGGCACCGAACACGATCTCCCGGTCGAAGCCGACATGCCGCTCTTGTGGGTTCTGCGCGACGAACTGGGCAAGACCGGCGTGAAATACGGCTGCGGCATCGCCCAGTGCGGCGCCTGCACCGTGCACATCGACGGGCAGGCGGTGCGATCCTGCCAGGTGCGCGCGGGCGATGTCTGGGGCGAGGTGACCACCATCCATGGCCTTGGCGCCCCGCAGGCGCTGCATATCGTGCAGGCCGCATGGATCGCCCACCAGGTCGCGCAATGCGGCTACTGCCAATCGGGCCAGATCATGCAGGCGGCGGCCCTGCTGTCCGAAACACCCGACCCTACCGACTCCGAGATCGACGACGCGCTCAGCGGCAACCTTTGCCGCTGCGGCACCTACCCGCGCATCCGCGCCGCCGTGAAAGACGCCGCCGCCCGCCTGTCGGAGGACACGCAATGAGCCGCGCCGGAAAGATCGCCCGCCGCACCTTCCTAATCGGGTCAGCCGCGCTTGCCGGGGGCGTGGCCTTTGGCGTGGTGATGTATCGCCGCCCGCACGACAATCCGCTGCTGGACACTCTGGCAGAAGGTGAGGCCGCGATCACACCCTATGTCCTCATCCGACCCGAAGGCATCACCCTCATCACGCCCCGCGCCGACCTTGGTCAGGGCGCCTATCATCTGCAGGCCGCGCTGATCGCCGAGGAACTGGATGTCACCCTGGACCAGGTCAGCGTCGATCCCGGCCCGCCAAGCCCGGCCTATTACAACACCGCCCTGGCCGCCGACGCCGCCCCCTTCCCGGCCACCGATACCGGCTTCGTGGCCGAAACCACGCGGCAGGTGATGGACGCGCCGATGAAATTCCTCGGCATCCAGATCACCGGCGGCTCGACCACCGTGCCCGACGCCTGGGACAAGCTGCGCAAGGCGGGCGCCGTGGCCCGCGAAACGCTGAAAGCCGCCGCCGCGGCCCGCACGGGCCTGCCGCGCAGTGACCTGCACACGGAAAACGGCGCTGTCCTTCTGCCCGACGGGGCGCGCCTGCCCTATACCGATCTTGCTGCCGAAGCGGCCCAAACCGATCCCGTCACCGATGTCGCCTTGCGCGACCCCTCCGACTGGCGGCTGATCGGCACGGGCATGCAACGGCTCGACATCGTGGCCAAATCCACCGGAACCCAAGCCTACGGCATCGACATTCAGCTCGACGGGATGTTGCATGCCGCCATCCGCACCAATCCCGGCATGGGCGGCGAGATGATCCGCTTTGATGCCTCCAAGGCCGAGACCATGCGCGGCGTCCAGAGAATCGTGCCCATCTCGGGCGGGATCGGCGTGCTGGCGGACAACACCTGGCGCGCGATGCAGGCCGTCCAGGCGATCGAGGTGGAGTGGGCCCCGGCCCCCTATCCGGCCCACATGACCGCGCATTGGCAAACCTTGGCCGAGAGTTTCACGGACGACCGGATCGACAGCCGCTACCGCGACGATGGCGACGTGGAGACCGCGCTCGGGTCCGAGATGATCGAGGCCGAATATCGCGCCCCCTATCTTGCTCACGCGCCGCTGGAGCCGGTCAACGCCACCGTCCGCGTGACCGACGCGCGCGTCGATGTCTGGACCGGCACCCAGATCCCCCGCTTCGTGCAGCAGAACGTCGCCGCCATCACCGGGCATGACCCCGAGGCCGTGCATGTGCACGCCCAGATGATTGGCGGCAGTTTCGGGCACCGGCTGGAAGACATGGTCGTGCGCCAGGCCGCCGAACTGGCGCTGGCCGCACCCGGCCGGCCGGTCAAGCTGACCTTGTCACGCGAAGAAGACATGACCCACGACTTCCCCCGCCAGATCGCCATGGCGCGCGGGCGCGGCGCGGTGGCCGAGGGGCGCGTGGCGGCACTCGACCTTGGCATTGCCATGCCCTCGGTGCTGGCCTCGCAGATGGGCCGGCAGGATCTGCCTGTGGCCGGCCCCGACTTGCAGATCGTCGCCGGGGCCTGGGACCAGCCCTTTGCGATCCCCGCCTATAGGGTCACCGGCTACCGTGCCGCGCCACTGGCGCCGATCAGTTCCTGGCGCTCGGTCGGCGCCTCGACCAACGGCTTTTTCCACGATGCCTTCCTCGATGAGCTGATCCACGCGGCCGGTGCCGACCCCCTGGAAGAGCGTATCCGCCTGTGCGATCACGCGCCTTCGCGCAAGGTTCTGGAGGCTGTTGGCGAGATGTCGGGCTGGGGCAGCCCCCTGCCCGAGGGGCGCGGCCGGGGCGTGGCCTTTTGCCTGTCCTTCGGCGTGCCCTGCGCCGAGGTGGTCGAGGTCACCGACACCGGCGACGGCATCCGCATCGACCGCGTCTTCGTCGCCGCCGAGGTGGGCCGCGTGATCGACCCGGTCAATTTCGAGAACCAGGTTCAGGGTGGGGTAATCTGGGGGCTTGGCCATGCCATAATGGGCGAAATCACCTTCGCCGACGGCCGGGTCGAGCAACGGAATTTCGACACCTACCCCTTCCTGCGGCAGCATCAATGCCCCCAGATCACGGTGCGCGGGCTGGAGAACGACAGTACCGTGCGCGGCGTGGGCGAACCGCCCGTGCCCCCGGCTGCCCCGGCCCTGGCCAACGCGATCTTCGCGGCCACGGGAACACGTCTTCGCAAGATGCCCTTCAACAAGCATATCCGCTTCGTCTGACCGGGGCGGGGTTGTCCTTGGCCACGCGGGGTGGTTCATAGGCGTCATGCCGCATGCGATCGCCACCCTGGCCCTGCTGGCGCTGTCCTCGGTCGCCGGGGGGCTGGCGCATCTGGCGGGTCTGCCCTTGCCGTTCCTGATCGGGCCGCTGATTGCCAGCGGCGCGGTGGCCACGTCGTTTCCAGCGCGGCTGCCACAGGGCTATGCCTTTCCCCAATGGTTGCGCGTCAGCTTCATCGCCGTGATCGGGCTTATGATCGGCGCGCAGGTGGATTCCCAGCTTTTCACAGCCGCCCCGCGCCTCGCGCTCAGCTTCACCGCCCTCGCGCTTTTCGCGGTCGTCGCGCATGGCTTCAACTATACCGTCTTTCGCCGGCTTGGCGGCTATGACCGGGCCACGGCGTTCTATTCGGCGACACCCGGCGGCCTCTTTGAATCCATCGCAATGGGCGAGGAAGCGGGCGCCGACCTGGCACGGCTGACGCTACAGCAATTCCTGCGCATCATTCTCGTGGTCACCGCGCTGCCCATCGGCCTGTCGCTCTGGCTGGGTGAGCCGGTGGGCAGCGCGGGCGGCATGACGCTGGCGCAGGAGGGGGTGCCGTGGTCCAGGCTGGCCTGGGTCGTTCCCGCCGGGCTTGCGGGGTATTTCGGCGGCAGGTTCCTGCACCTGCCCGCGCGGCAATTGACCGGCCCGATGGCCGTGGCCGCCGCGCTGTCGGTCTCGGGGCTCTATCACCTCGACATCCCGCAATGGCTCGTGAACGTGGCCCAGATCGTCGTGGGCACCGCGCTCGGGATGCGGTTCACCGGGCTCAGCCGCAGCTTGATCCTGCGGGGCGCGCGACTTTCGGTGATTTCCGTGGGTGGAATGCTGATCCTTGCGGCGCTGTTCGCCGAGTTGCTGCATGTCGTAATGGGCGAGCCCTTCGATGTCATGCTCATCAGTTTCGCGCCCGGCGGCGTGACCGAGATGGCCTTGGTGGCCCTGTCGCTGCAGGCCAATCCCGCGCTTGTGACCTTGCATCACATCTGGCGCATCCTGTTCACGGTTCTGGGTCTTGGCCTTTCGGACCGTTGGCTCAGACGCCACCTTTGACAGCCTCGCACGCCTCGGGTATCTGAACGCATGTTCATTTAATGACCGGAGGCTTCCCCATGCGCATCGACCAGACCGCCGCCATCATCACCGGAGGGGCCTCGGGCCTGGGCGCGGCAACGGCCCGCCATTTCCGCGATCAGGGCGCGCAGGTGACGATCCTTGACCGGGATGTGCAGCGTGGCGAGGCCACCGCACAAGAGATCGGTGCGGTCTTCGTGGAAACCGATGTCACCGACGAGGCCTCGGTCCAGCACGCCATTTCGACCGCGAAATCCCACATGGGCCGCATCACCACGGCGGTGAACTGCGCCGGGATCGCCACCGGCGAAAAGACCCTTGGCAAAAATGGCCCGCACGATCTGGCCGCCTTCCGCCGCACCATCGACATCAACCTTGTCGGCAGCTTCAACGTCGCCCGCCTCGCCGCCGCCGAGATCGCGCAGAACGCGCCCGGCCCCAACGGCGAACGCGGCGTGATCGTCAACACCGCTTCCATCGCGGCCTTCGACGGGCAAAAGGGTCAGGCGGCCTACGCGGCCTCGAAGGGCGGGATTGCCGGGCTGAGCCTGCCGATGGCCCGCGATCTGGCGCGCGAGGGTATCCGGGTCATGGCGATCGCGCCGGGGATCTTCCTGACCCCGATGATGCAGGGCCTGCCGCAAGAGGTGCAGGACCAGCTGGCGCAGGACGTGACCTTCCCCAAACGATTGGGCGATCCGGCGGAATACGCCGCGCTGGCGCGGTTCATCGTCGAATGCGATTACCTGAACGGCGAAGTGATCCGCCTCGACGGGGCGCTCAGGATGCAGTGAGTCAGGTCGCGCCCTCGGTCTCGATCTTTAGGTCATGGCCGCAATGTTTGCAGTGGATCGCATCCACGTCGTGCTTGGTCAGGCCGCATTCCGGGCATTTGTGCTTGACCTTGGCGGGCGAGAAAATCGCCCGCACCAGTTGCAGGAAAAGGCCAACGCCCACCACCATGATGCCGACCGACAGCAACCGGCCGGCCGGTGTGGTCATGGCGATGTCCCCGAACCCCGTGGTGGTCAGCGTGGCAACCGTGAAATAGAGCGCATCGACATAGTTGTTCAGCCCCGGCTCATCCCCGGCCCGCAGGGCGTAAACCAAGGCCGTCATCGCGAAAATGAAGACCGTCAGGTTGATCGCGGCGAGAATCGTATCCTCGTGCCGGCGAAAGAACAGCGCATCACGGCGCAGGTCGCGCAGCAGGTGGTAGGAATGCACCAGCCGGAGCGACCGCAACACCCTGAGCACCGCCAGCCCCTGCCCGAAGAACGGCGCCGCGATCAACGAGGCCAGCACCACCAGATCGACCAGGATATAGACCCGCCGCAAAAGCCGCAGCCGGTTGGTCGCGATCCAGAATCGCATCACCAGATCGACCACGATCAACGAGCCGATCACGATATCGGCCACAAGGATCCACTGCGCGAATTCCATGGTCGCGGTGGCCAGGAAAAAGATGATGGTCGCGACATCGAAGATCAGCAGACCATAGCGGAAGCGCGTGGCGCGCTTGCTGCGGCCCTCGTAAAGCAGTCTGACACTATCCTGGAGTGATCTGTTATCCGACATACCCGCACCGACGTGATACCGACACGATACCGACGTTGGACCGATGTGCAACGTCAGCCGGCATTTTCGGCCTTGTCCTCAAGGCTCAGCCATTCTTCCTCGGCCGCGCTCAGGGCGTCCTGGCGGCTGGTCAGGGCCTCGGTCGCCTTGCGGAACTTGACCGGCTCGCGGGTGAACAGGTCGGGGTCGGCCAGCAATTGCTCCAGCTTGGCGATCTCGGCTTCCAGCCGTTCGATCTCGCCAGGCAGCGCCTCGAGCCGGTGTTTCTCGGTAAAGGAAAGGCCCGATTGTTTCGGCTTTTCCTTCTTCTGCTCAATCCTCTTGGGCTTTGATTTCACGTTCTTTTTCAGGCCATCCGCCTCCGGGCCCACGGCTTCGGCGCGTTGCGTGCGGTAGTCCGTCCAGCCCCCGGCATAGACGGTCGCGCGCCCGTCACCCTCCATCGCGATCGTGGTCGTCGCCACCCGGTCGAGGAAATCGCGGTCGTGGCTGACCAACAGAACGGTGCCGTCATAGTCGTCCAGCAGCTCCTGCAGCAGGTCGAGCGTTTCGATATCCAGATCGTTGGTGGGTTCGTCCAGCACCAGGAGATTGCTTTCCCGCGCCATCAGCTTGGCCAGCAGCAAACGAGCTTTTTCACCACCGGACAAGGACTTGACGGGCGCTCTTGCCTGCCGCTCGTCGAACAGGAAGTCCTTGAGATAGCCCACCACGTGGCGTGGCTGGCCGCGCACCATGACCTGATCGGCCTGCCCTGAAACGCGCATGTCCTTGTCGCCGGTCAGGCTGTCCCACAGGGTCATCTCGGGGTCGAGCTGGGCGCGGGCCTGGTCGAACACGGCGGGCACGAGGTTGGTGCCGTGATCGACCCGGCCGTGATCCGGCGCGACCTCTTTCAAGAGCACCTTCAACAGCGTCGTCTTGCCCACGCCGTTGGGGCCGACAAAGGCCACACGTTCACCGCGCCGGATTCTGATCGAGAAATTCTTCAAGATCGGCTTCGCGTCGTAAGTCTTTGAAATATCGTGTGCTTCGATGACCCGCTTGCCGGATTTCGGGCCGGACTCGAACGCCATTGCCGCCGCACCCTGCCGCTTGATCTGGGCCGCGCGTTCGGCGCGCATGGCCTGAAGATTGCGTACCCGGCCCTGGTTGCGCTTGCGGCGCGCGCTGATGCCTTCGACGGCCCACCGGGCCTCGGCTTTGATCTTGCGGTCGAGCTTGTGGCGGGCGTCGTCCTCTTCCTGCCAGACCTTGTCGCGCCAGGCCTCGAAATCCTCGAAGCCGCGCTCGTTCCGGCGAACGAATCCCCTGTCAATCCAAAGGGTTGCGCGGGTCAGCTCACGTAGGAAGGCGCGGTCGTGGCTGATCAGGACAAAGGCGGCGCGGGTCTGTTTCAGCTCGTTTTCCAGCCAGGCGATCGCTTCGATGTCGAGATGGTTGGTCGGCTCGTCGAGCAGCATCAGGTCGGGCGCCTCGGCCATCAGCTTGGCCAGAGCGGCGCGGCGGCGCTCGCCGCCCGAGGCGGTGGCGACGGGCGTGGAGAGGTCGAATTTTAACCCCTCGGCCGCCATCTCGACCCGGTAGTGTTCACCCGGATCAAGGGCACTGGCGGCGAAATCGCCGAGCGTGGAAAATCTCGACATATCAGGATGTTGTTCCATGTAGCCGACGCTGGATCCGGGCGGCACGACGCGCTCTCCGGCATCGGCCTCGACCAGTCCGGCCATCACCTTCATCAGGGTCGATTTCCCCGATCCGTTGCGCCCCACAAGAGCCACGCGGTCGCCCGGTTGAACCACCAGGGACACCTTGTCGAAGATGGGATCGCCCCCGAAGGTGAGGGAGATGTCGGACAGTTGGAGGAGCGGTGCACGGGCCATGCACGCGGGCTATCCGGGTGTTGCGCGGGCGTCAAGCGGGGCACCGTACGCTACGTCGGTATCACGTCGGTATTGCGTCGGTATCGCGCCGGTGCGGCACGGCATCGGCAACCGCGCGCAGCAATCGCTTGCGGGTGTCGGGAATGGCCGCGATCTCGATCCCGGTGAAAACGTGCAGCGTGTCGAGTTGCCGGTCCACGACCGCGTGATCGCTGACCCAGCCCCCCATCAGCAGATAGGTCCGCAACAGGGGCGGCATCCGCAGCATCGCCCGCTTGGCATCCGGCACGCGGCTGCGAAGCTGGCGTGCGAAGTCGAAGACCGCGGGCGCCTTGACCCGCGGCCGCCAGCGGCGTGGCGCGATGTGGCGCGCGGCCAGCATCGCGAAACTGTCGAGATAGGTCTCGGTCCGCGTCCCGCTGAACGAGGAGCAGCCGAACAGCATCTCGACCCCGTTGTCATCGACGTAGCGCGTCATCGCCGCCCAGGCGACGCGCAGGATGTCGGGGTCGTGCAGGTCCGGGTCGATGCAGAAACGGCCGAGTTCGACCATGCGGCCCGGAAAGGCGGCGAGGCCCGACAGGTCATAGAACTGAGCGGAATAGCTGCGCTCGATCTCGGCCCCGCTTTGGAGCGGGAGCAGCCGGAAACAGCAGGCCAGGCGGCCGGTTGTCCGGTCCTCGACCAGAACATGCAGGCACTTGGCATCGAAAGCGTCGCGATCCAGGACATCCCCGACGGTCCGCCCGAGAAAGGCCCGCGCCCTGAGCCGCTGCGCGGCGCGCAGATCGGCGCCGCTCCGGGCCGGGCGCACGGTGTACTGTCCCTTGGTCAGTGCAATCATCGCAAACGCCCCCAACCACTGAAAAAGCCTAGATCGGGCGCTGCAGTGACACAAGGGCGTGACGCGGGTGTGACGCGTCGCCTAGTCGAAGATCTGGCCGGGGTCGATATTGCCGACATTGCGCAGGATCTGGCGGAAGAACCCGTCATCGACAACGGACGAGTCGGTGACCCGCCGCGTCAGCGGCACGACCTTGCCATCCTCGAGCCCGAACCGTTCGATGTTTGCAATGGTGTCGCCGTCATCGAAGCTGATGGCCAGAACCTGCCGCTCCACGATCTCGGGGCGGAACATGCCGTATTCCCGCTTGCGGGTGCGAACGTAGTAGTAATCGCCGCTGTCCAGCACACCGGCCGTGGTGGGCGGGCCGATCACGTCATCCACCGTGGCGCGCGTATCGACGCCGACGACAAGTTGCTGGAGATCCTCCTCGGGCGGGATATAGCCGTGATTCTGGTATGTCGCGGAGCAGGCCGTAAGTGCGAGAAGGCTTGCCGCGGCCGCCATGCCGCTCAGGTAACGTCTCATGCCAATCATCCTCGCCCTCTTGATCTTGGCCCGCTATGCCTTTTATCCCGCTTACAACAAGGTGACCCACGGGTTCAAGAAAGGAAGAGGCTTGGCACAGAACGGCGCGACGGCGAAAACGGCATACCGGGTCACCGAACTGTCCCAGAACAGCCCGACCGCGTTTCTGCTGCGGCCCGACCGGGCGCAGATGGAGGCGATCGCGCAGGAGCTTGGCCTGCTGGACCTGCGGAAACTGACCTTCGCGGGCGAACTGCGCTCCGAGGGGCGCCGCGACTGGCGGCTTGAGGCCGAGTTGGGCGCCACGGTCGTGCAGCCCTGCGTCGTGTCGCTGGAGCCGGTGACCACGCGGCTGGACGAGCCGATCCGCCGGCTGTTCGTGGCCGACATGCCCGAGGTGCCCGCGAGCGAGGAAATGGAGATGCCCGAGGATGACACGCAGGAGCCGCTTGGGACCGCGATCGACCTCAACGCGGTGATGATCGAGGCGCTGGCGCTGGCGCTGCCGGACTATCCGCGCCGCGACGATGCGGCGTTGGAGCAGACCGAGTTCACGCCGCCCGATGCCGCCCCCATCGAGGAGCCGGAACGCAAGCCGTTCGCGGCCCTGGCGGAGCTGAAACAGAAACTCGAACGCGACGATTGAGGCACGGAAAAAATCCCTTGCCCTGTGCGCAATTCACTGTATTTTCGCGCTCTCACCGGAATTTGGGGTTGAACCGCCGGCTCTGGACGGATTAAGAGCCGCGGACACTCGTGAAACCGGGCCGCACCGGCCCACAGGAAATTGAGGTTGTGACATGGCTGTCCAACAGAACAAGGTATCGAAATCGCGCCGCAACAACCGCCGCGCCCATGACTCGCTGACGGCGGCAAACCCGAACGAATGCCCCAACTGCGGTGAGCTGAAGCGCCCGCACCACGTTTGCGCGGCCTGCGGTCACTACGCCGACCGCGAAGTGGTCGCCGTTGTGGACGACGTCGATCTGGACGAAGACGCGGCCTGAGCATCCAAAGGGCGGGCGTCCGCATGACCGCACGGATGGAACAGTCTAGCGCGGGTGCCGGGCGCACCATCATTTCCGTAGATGCCATGGGCGGCGACGAAGGGCCGGCAACTGTTGTTGCCGGCATTGCGTTGTCAGCCAAGAAAAACCCGGACATCGGGTTCATCCTGCACGGCCCCAAGGACGTTCTTGAACCGCTGGTCGCCAAGCGCCGCACGCTGGACGGGCGCTGCGAGATCCGCGATGCCGCGGATGTCGTGCAGATGGAGGACAAGCCCGCCAACGTGTTGCGCAACGGGCGCGAGACCTCGATGTGGTCGGCGCTGGAATCGGTGCGCAACGGCGAGGCGACGGTCTGCGTGTCCTGCGGAAATACCGGCGCGCTGATGCTGCTGTCGGTGATGCGGCTGCGCAAGCTGAAAGGCATCTACCGCCCCGCCATCGCGGTGATGTGGCCGTCGCGCAACCCGCAGAAGTTCAACATCATGCTGGATGGCGGCGCCGACATCCGGGCCGACGCCAAGGACCTGATGCAATACGCGCTGATGGGCGTGTCCTATGCGCGCAACGGCTTTGGCCTGCCCAAGCCGCGGGTGGGCCTGCTGAACGTGGGCACCGAGGAGCACAAGGGCCGCGCCGAGCTGCGCGAGGCCCATGACCTGATCTCGGCCAATGCGCGGCACGCGGATTTCGAATTCGTGGGTTTCGTCGAGGGGCGCGACCTGCCCGGCACGGTCTGCGACGTAATCGTGACCGACGGGTTCACCGGCAACGTGGCGCTGAAGACCGGCGAAGGGATCGCGCAGCTGATCGCGGACCTGCTGCGCGAGGCATTCCGCTATACCCCGCTGTCGCGGCTGGCCTCGGTGCTGGCCTTTCCGTCGCTGCGGCGGCTGAAAAAGCGAATCGATCCGCGCCGCGCCAATGGCGGAGTGTTCCTGGGGCTGACCGGGACGGTGGTGAAATCGCATGGCGCGGCGGATGCCACGGGCGTGTCCTCGGCGGTGAAGCTGGCCTATGAGCTGGCGCAGAAGGGCTTTTCCGAAAAGCTGGCGGCGCGGGTTGCATCCGCCACCATGCTTGACCAAGATGCCGCTACACAAACTTCAGACAACGGTGAAACCGAATGACGCTGCGCGCCGTCGTGGAGGGTGTCGGGCACTACCTGCCGGACCGCATCGTCCCGAACTCGGAATTCGAAAAGACGCTGGACACCACGGACGAGTGGATCCGCACCCGGTCGGGGATCGAGCGGCGACATTTCGCGGCGGAGGGGCAGACCACCTCGGACCTTGCGGTGCGCGCGGCGCGGGCGGCGCTGGAGGATGCGGGGCTGACGCCCGGGGACGTGGACGGGATCGTCGTGGCCACCTCGACCCCGGACCTGACCTTCCCGTCCGTGGCGACCATGGTGCAGAACGAGTTGGGCATGACGCACGGCTTCGGGTTCGACGTGCAGGCGGTCTGTGCCGGGTTCATCTATGCGCTGACCAATGCCAACGCGCTGATCCTGGCCGGTCAGGCCAAGTGCCTGCTGGTGATCGGGGCCGAGACCTTCAGCCGGATCATGGACTGGACGGACCGCTCGACCTGCGTGCTGTTCGGGGATGGTGCGGGGGCCGTGGTGCTGCGCGCCGAGGAGGGCGCGGGCGACAACACCGACCGCGGCATCCTGTCGGCGGATCTGAATTCCGACGGGCGGTATCGCGAGATGCTGTATGTGGATGGCGGCGTGTCCTCGACCGGCCGGGCGGGCAAGCTGCGGATGCAGGGCAACCCCTTGTTCCGGCAGGCGGTGGAGAAGCTGACCAGCACCGCCGAGGCCGCGCTGG
>JAASSQ010000341.1 GCA_021767845.1 Roseovarius sp.
CAGCGCGTCCGACAGCAGGGTCCGCACCGCCTCCGGGTCCACATCCGAGGCGACGAACGCCTCCCCGATCCCGCGCGCCAGGATGAACCGCAGCTTGCCGTCCACGACCTTCTTGTCCTGCCCCATCAGGTCCAGAAGCGTATCTGCATCCGGCAATTCCCCTTCAATATCAGACAGATCAGTCTTCATGTTCATGTGCTTGAGATGGGCGCGCACGCGGCTCGGCTCCTCTTGCGAACAGAGCCCCAACCGCGCCGACAGCTCGAAGGCCAAGGCACATCCGATCGCGACCCCCTCGCCATGCAGCAGCCGATCCGAATACCCGGTCGCGGCCTCAAAAGCATGGCAGAACGTATGACCCAAATTCAAAAGCGCCCGATCCCCCTGCTCGGTTTCGTCGCGCACCACGATCTCGGCCTTCATCTCGACCGAGCGTTTCACCGCCGCGATCCGCGCCGCCACATCGCCCCCGGCAGCGCGCGAACCATTGCTTTCAAGCCATTGAAAAAACTCGGAATCTCCAAGCAGGCCGTATTTGACGACCTCGCCGTATCCCGCCAGGTAATCGCGCGGCGTCAGGGTCTCCAGCACCTCGGTATCGGCCAGAACAAGGCTCGGCTGGTGAAACGCCCCAATCAGGTTCTTGCCCTGCGGCGCGTTGATCCCCGTCTTGCCTCCCACCGAACTGTCCACCTGCGCCAAGAGGCTGGTCGGCACCTGCACGAACCGCACCCCCCGCCGCAGCACCGCCGCCGCAAAGCCCACAAGGTCGCCGATCACCCCGCCGCCAAGGGCCACCACGATGTCGCGGCGCTCGATCCTCTGTTCCAAAAGCCATTCCACGGCACGCTCGAAATGCGGCCAGGATTTGGTGGCCTCACCTTGCGGCAGGGTCATGTGGACAGCGGAAATACCCTGTTTTTCCAATCCTTTGAGGAACGATCTTAAATGCAGGTCCGCGACATGCGCATCCGCGATGATCGCCACGCGGGGACGGTGCAGCAACGGCCCGACCAACGCGCCGGCCTGCGCCAACAGACCCGGCCCGATGTGAATATCATAGGCCCGCCCCTCCAGCGGCACGTGCACCGTTTCCGTCATGTCAGCCTCTCCAGAACATCCTTGCGCGTCGTCAGGGCGTCCAGCACCTTGTCCGCCATCCGGTCAATCGAGTAATCGGGCCGCGCCTCTACGGCCAGATCGGCCTGCCGATAGTATGGCAGGCGCGCGTCGTAAAGTGCGCTGAGCGTGCTGTAAGGATCAGGAGTGCGCAGCAAGGGCCTGGTATCCTTGTGTTTTACGCGATTCCACAGCAGGCCCAGATCAGCCTTCAGCCAGACCGAGACGCCTTTCTCCGAGATCAGGCGCCGGTTCCGCTCGGTCAGGAACGCCCCGCCCCCGGTGGACAGGATTCCCCGTTCGCCTTCCAGCAAACGGTCGATCACCTGCGTTTCGCGGTCCCGGAAGAACGCCTCGCCATCGCGTTCGAAGATCTCCGCGATGGTCATGTTCGCCGCCCGCTCGATCTCGGCATCCGAATCGAGAAACGGCACCGCCAGCCGCCCCGCAAGCGCCTTGCCCACGGCGGTCTTGCCCGCCCCCATCATCCCGACGAGGACGACGGTTTTCTTCAGCCTGAACTGCTCTGGCGCTGCCACGCTCGGCGCTCCCCTGCCAATTTACCGCGTTTTGCCACTGAATGACGTGATCTTGTGCAAAAGGCCAGTTATAAACACGGAAAAACACGCAGCGAAACAGGCAGGCCCATCATGCTGAAACTCATCAAATGGCTGTTTTACCTTGCCATTCTGGCTTTCATCGGCCTGGTGGGTTACGCTTACATCGGCCCCTTCTTCGGCGCCGATTTCTCGCCCCCGACGAATGAGATTCGCCAGGACATCATACTTGAAACCGACTGATGCGCTGATCCTCTGGGTTCTACTGGCTTCCGGCGCCGCGGCCCAGGCCCCGGAGCCCGAGCCGCTTTCGGCGATCGACTGGCTGGACAATCCGGTGCCCGTCACCGTGGTCACGCCGCCGGTCGCCCCCTTGGGCCAGCCCGCGATGCCGGAGGGTGTGGAGACACCCAATGTGGCAGTCATGCCGCTTGGCGAGGCGCGGTCGGATTCGACCGGACTGTTGCCCTCGGATGTATCGGGCCTGCCGGTCACGCTGTGGCAGGCCAGCACCGAACGCGCCCTGATCGGCCAGTTCCAACGCCTCTCCCCCGACCCGCTTCCAGCCATCCAGGCGCTCTACTACACGCTGCTTCTGGCCGAGGCCGAACCGCCAGCCGATGCCGGACCGGACGCGCGATTCCTGAAGGCCCGCATCGACGCGCTCGAGGCATTCGGGGCGATCGATCCGGCCCTGGCCCTGATCGAACGCGCCGGCCCGGAGACCCCGGTTCTGTTCGACCGCTGGCTCGATCTGTCACTGCTGGCGGGCACCGAAAACCCGGCCTGCGAGGCGCTTGCCGACCGCCCCGGATTGAGTGACGGTTACACCGCGCGGATCTTCTGCCTTGCGCGGGCCGGCGATTGGCAAACCGCCGCCCTGCTTTACGAAACCGCCGTCAGCCTCGACCTGCTGACGAAAACCGAAGCCGATCTGCTGGCCCAGTTCCTCGACCCAGAAATGGTGGAGACCTCGGTCGCGTTGGCCCCGCCCGCGGCCATCACGCCGTTGCTGTTCCGGCTCTACGAGGCCGTGGGAACACCGTTGCCAACCCAAGGTCTGCCAAGGGCCTA
>JAASSQ010000342.1 GCA_021767845.1 Roseovarius sp.
AGGCTGTCATCGGGGGCCGAGACCGATTGCAGCGCGACAAGATAGCTGCGGGCCTGTTGAAGGCGGCCGGGGTCGCGGATCGCGTCGATCCGGCGCGACACGATCGACAGCTCGCGCAGGAAAGCGGTCTCGATCCGCTGCAACTCGGCCGGGTCGGGGGCCTCACGGATGCGGTTGATGAGGAGGCCCACCTCGGCCGCGCGCGAGCGGAGTTCGAACATAAGGCCAAGCTGGAAGAGATCGACCTCGAGCAGCTTGTCGAGCGCCTCGAGCGTGCCGCCCCCGCCGCGCCCGGCATCGGTGTCGCCGTAAAGGCTGGAGATCACGGCGGTGGTGCCCATCTCGGCGTTGGCCACCAGGGTGTCGGCCATGTCGAGAAGCGTATTCGCCGCCAGCAGCGCCGCGGCCGAGCGTTCGGCGGACACCGCGTCGGCGGTGATGCGGGTGCGCACCAGCCCGTCAAGCTGGCCGAGCGAGGTGCGCACCCGCGCGACCGTGTCGCGCAGGGCGCCGATATCCGCGCCTTGCTGCGTGTCCAGACGTTCCAGGCGGCGGGTCAGGGCATCGACCTGGGCGCGCAGATCGCGCGACAGGGCGGCGCGGTCGGCCTGATTGTCCATCTCGGCCAGGCGCGGGGCGATGGCGACGATGCTGGTGCTTTCCTCGGCGATGCCGCGCACGTCGTCGATGGCCGGGATGGTCTGGCGGATCACGTCCGACTGACGGATCGCAAGGCCGCGCAGCTCGACCAGCCCGAGCACGCCCGCCATCGTCGGCAGGCCGGCGATCAGCAGGAAGGCAAACAGCAGCTTGCCGCGCAGTCCCATCTGTTTCAACACATCGCGCTCCGTGCGCTGTCGTGATCCGGGCGGTGCCGGGGCGATCCCGGCCGGGGCGGAAAGCGTTGCCGGAGGCCGGGAATGGTGCA
The DNA here is from genome assembly GCA_021767845.1 of Roseovarius sp. Lineage (GTDB taxonomy): Bacteria > Pseudomonadota > Alphaproteobacteria > Rhodobacterales > Rhodobacteraceae > Roseovarius. The sequence continues at coordinate 929 of JAASSQ010000342.1, forward strand.
AACATAGCAGTCATGCGCTGGATCTGGATGCTTTTTCTCGTTGCCACGGCGGCGGGGGCCTCGGAGCGGACGTGGCAGGTGCAGGTGCCGCGGACGCCGTTCGACTACGCCGGTCCAAGCGATGTCGTCGCCTACAGCCCGCTTGCGGCGGCCTCGGAGGTGTGGTCGCTCTGCGTGGCCTATCCGCATCTGAAGGACTCATACTGGCTGAGCGTCAATCACGGCATGGTCGAAGAGGCGGCGCGCCTTGGCGTGGCGTTCCGGCTGGTCGAGGCGGGCGGGTATCCCAACCTTGAACGGCAGCGCCAGCAGGTGCGCGATTGCGTGTCGGAGGGGGCGGATGCCCTGATCCTGGGGACCGTCGCCTATGACGCGCTGACCGACACGGTGCTGGAGATCGCGCGCACCATCCCGGTGATCGCCGCGGTGAACGACATCGCCGATCCGGGCATCACCGCCAAGGTGGGCGTGTCCTGGACCGAAATGGGCGCGGTCGCGGGCCGCGTGGTCGCGGCGCGGCACCCGGCGGGTGGCCGCCCCGCCCGGGTGGCGTGGTTCCCCGGCCCGGAGGGCGCGGGCTGGGTGCAATTCGTCGAGCGCGGGTTCCGCGACGCGGTCAAGGGCAGCGCGGTGGAGATCGCCGTGACGAAATACGGCGATACGGGCCGGGAAATCCAGGTGCTGCTGGTCGAAGAGGCGCTGGAGGAGGTGCCGGACCTCGATTACATCGTGGGCGCTGCCCCGACCGCCGAGGCGGCGGTGTCGCTGCTGCGCACCCGCGGGCTGGAGGGGCGTGTCCAGATCGTGTCCGATTACATGACCCATGCGGTCTATCGCGGCCTCTACCGCGACAAGATCCTGGCCGCCCCCACCGATTTTCCGGTGTTGCAGGGGCGCATGGCCATCGAATTCGCGGTGCGCGCCATCGAAGGCCGGTTGGTGCATCGCCATGCCGGGCCGGTCATCGTGCCCATCGAATCGGGGCAGATCAGCCAATCGCACCTGTCCGAAACGCTGGCCCCGGCAAGCTTTATCCCGGTGTTCAACTTTCAGCCCGGCGCGGACGACTGATCCGACACCGCACGCCGATCTGCTGCCGCCTTGGCCGTGAAAACGGAAAGCCGGAGCCCCCCGATTTGCAGTCGTGTCGTTTTTGCGTATAAAAAGGTCGCGTTCGTTTGATTGTCCCGCAGGGGCGCGAACGGCAGTCGCCTCGAAGCCGATCAACCAGAGGCCCAGAGACCCCGAGTCCGAGGCGCGTTCGGGCTTTCACGCTGACCCGTTCCAGGTGGGGCGTGGCATGGGCCGGCTCAGCAAACCGGAGAAATGCAAGGTGCTCGATAATCAGACCCCGTCCAGCGATCTCAAGGTCATCGAAAGCGCAGAGGACCTGTCCTCGATCGCGTTCAGCTTCATGGCGTCCAAGGCGCTGTTTGCCGGGCTGCATGCCGACCTGTTCTCAGTTCTGGCCGAGGGGCCGAAAACCGCGGCCGACCTGGCGAAGGCCGTCGATGTTCCCGTGAACCGGATCGTGGTGCTGACGACCGCGCTTGCCAGCGTGGGGCTGCTGGTGATCGACGACGACCAGGTGATCCACAATTCGCCCGCCGCGCAGAACTTCCTGTCGAAATCGTCGAAATACGATTTCGGGGATTACCTGCGCTACCAGATCGACCAGCAGATGTATCCGTTCCTTTTGCAACTCGACGCGGTCATCAAGGGTGATCTGGCCGAGGATGCGATCTCGTCCTACAAGCACTGGATGGCGGATGAGGAACAGGCCTCGGTCTATTCCGAAAGCCAGCACGCGG
>JAASSQ010000343.1 GCA_021767845.1 Roseovarius sp.
CTGCTGACGATGAACATGGGCTGCACCCTGTTCGACATGACCTGCGAAGAGGCCTTGGCCGGCGTGACGCGCAACGCGGCCAAGGCGCTCGGGCTGGAGGATTGCGGGATGGTGGCCGAAGGCAAGCGTTCCGACCTGGTTGTCTGGGATGCCGAGCGGCCCGCAGAACTGCCCTACCGCATCGGGTTCAACCCGCTGCACAGGCGGATTTTCGGAGGCATCGGATGACGCAACCCCTTGTGCCCGGCGAGGTCACGCTCGCACAGCTGGAAGCGATATGGCGCGCGGATCAGGGCGCCACCCTGGACCGGATGTGCAAACCGGGCGTGGAGGCCGCCGAGGCGCTTGTGCGCCGCGCCGCCGAGGGAGACGAGGCCGTCTATGGCGTCAATACCGGGTTCGGGAAACTGGCCAGCGTCAAGATCCCCGCCGACCAGACGGCGGCGTTGCAGCGCAACCTGATCCTGTCGCATTGCTGCGGTGTCGGAGAGCCGCTGGATCGGGCGACCACCCGGCTGATGATGGTGCTGAAGCTGCTGTCGCTCGGGCGTGGTGCGTCGGGCGTGGCGTGGCGGACCATCGAGTTGATCGAAGCGATGCTGGACCGCGGCGTGACGCCGGTGGTGCCGGAACAGGGATCGGTCGGGGCCTCGGGCGATCTGGCGCCGCTGGCGCATATGGCGGCGGTGATGATCGGCGATGGCGAGGCGATACTGAACGGCGCGCGCCTGAGCGGGGCAGAGGCGCTGAACCGCGTGGGGCTGGAGCCGATCGTTCTGGGCCCGAAAGAGGGGCTGGCGCTGATCAACGGCACGCAGTTTTCCACCGCCTGCGCCCTGGTCGGGTTGTGGGGCGCGTGGCGGAACGCCGCCGGGTGCATCGTGACGGCCAGCCTGTCCACCGATGCGATCATGGGCTCGACCGCGCCGCTGGTGGACGAGATCCACACCCTGCGGGGCCATCCCGGCCAGATCACGGCGGCCCGCGCGCAACGCGCCCTGATGGAGGGCAGCGAGATCCGCGAAAGCCACCGCGAGGGCGACCCGCGCGTGCAGGACCCCTATTGCATCCGCTGCCAGGCCCAAGTGACCGGCGCGGCCATCGACCTGTTGCGCCGAGCGGGCGAGGCGCTGGAGATCGAGGCGAACGCGGTGACCGACAATCCGCTTGTCTTGGTGGGTGAGGGCCGGATCGTGTCGGGCGGGAATTTCCACGCCGAGCCGGTGGGCTTCGCAGCCGACCAGATCGCGCTGGCCATTGCCGAGATCGGCGCAATCGCGCAACGCCGGGTGGCGCTGATGGTCGATCCGAACCTGAGCTGCGACCTGCCCCCCTTCCTGACGCCGGAACCGGGCCTCAACTCGGGGCTGATGATCGCCGAGGTGACGACCGCCGCGCTGATGAGCGAGAACAAGCACCTGGCCAATCCCTGCACCACGGACAGCACGCCCACCAGCGCCAACCAGGAGGACCACGTCAGCATGGCCGCCCATGCCGCGCGGCGGCTGGCGCGGATGAACGCCAACCTGAACACCATCCTGGGCGTCGAGGCGATTTGCGGGGCGCAGGGCGTCGGGTTTCGCGCCCCGCTGAAAACCAGCCCGCCGTTGCAGCGCGCCATCGCGCGGCTGCGCGAGGCGGTTCCCGCGCTGGAGGCCGACCGCTATCTTGCGCCCGATCTGGGCCGGGCGGCCGCGCTGATCCGGGAAGGCGACCTGGCCGCGGCGGCGGGGCTGGAGTTGGCGCCATGAGCGGCCGGTTTGATCGGTACGCAGCGGGTTCAGGGGCGCTGCCCCTCTTGGCCTGCGGCCAATTCACCCCGGGATATTTCGGAACAGAAGAAGGAGGGCGGGGATGCAGCCGGTCGATGTGACACGCGGCGACAGCCCGGTGGTTCTGGGCCTGCCGCATACGGGAACGTATGTCCCGCAGGACATTCGCGCGCGGCTGAACGCGCGGGGCGCGGGGCTGGCCGATACCGACTGGAACATTCACAAGCTCTATGACGGGCTGCTGCCGAGGGCCACGACGGTGCGCGCCATGTTCCATCGCTACGTGATTGATGCGAACCGCGATCCGTCCGGCCAGAGCCTTTATCCCGGGCAGAACACCACCGGCCTCGTGCCGCTGACGGATTTCGATGGCGAGGAGATCTGGAACGCGCCGCCCTCGGGCGGCGAGGTGGAGCATCGCCGCGAGACATGGCACGCCCCCTATCATGCCGCGCTTGCGGCAGAGTTGGAGCGGGTCAAGGCGATCCACGGGGTTGCGGTTCTTTACGATTGCCACTCGATCCGGTCGCGCATTCCGTTCCTGTTCGAGGGCACGCTGCCCGATTTCAACATCGGCACGAATGACGGCGCGACCTGCCACCCCACGCTCGCGCAGGCCGTGACCGACGTGTGCGAGGCGGCCGAGGGGTATTCCACGGTGGTCAACGGGCGTTTCAAGGGCGGCTGGACCACGCGGCATTATGGGCGGCCCGACGCGGGCGTGCACGCGATCCAGATGGAACTGGCCCAGTCCACCTACATGGAGGAGGCCCCGCCCTGGCCCTATCTTCACGAGCGCGCCGAGGCGCTGCGCCCGCACCTGTCCGACATCCTGCACCGCATCGAGCGGCTGGCCCTGCAAGGAGCATTGAGCTGACATGACCGACCCACGCCACAACACCCGCGACATCTATCCCGACACGGGCGCCGAGATCAGCGCCAGGCATTGGGTCACCGAAGCGCCC
>JAASSQ010000344.1 GCA_021767845.1 Roseovarius sp.
CCCGCGAATTCCAGCACCAGCCGCCGCGTCTCCAGGTTCAGCCGGTAGTCCGAGACCTCGTCCATCCGGCGCCCCAGATCAGATCCCTCCATCCGCGTGCCCAGGAAGAACCGCGCGTTCACCACCAATTGGTGAAAGCTCTCGGGCAGTTGCGTGGCGCCCTGATCGGCCATCCGGCCCGCGAATTCCAGCAGGATCGGGTTCATCCGGCACCGTCCTTGCGCGCCAGATCCCCGTCGATCTTGCGCGCATAGCCGCGCGGCGTGAACATGCGCGGCCCCTCGCCCAGATGCGCCAGCCGCGAATGGCTCGACCCCACCAGGACCACGGTCAGCATGTCCACCTCGTCCACCTTCAACTCGTCCAGCCGGCGATAGCGCACCTGCTCCTCCGGCCGCCCCAGCGAGGCCGCGAGCATCACCGGCGTGTCCGCCGGGCGATGCTCCAGCAGGATGTCACGCGCCTCGGCCAGAAGCGTGCGCCGCGTCTTGGACACCGGGTTGTAGAAGGCGATCACGAAATCCCCCTCGGCCGCCGCCCGCAAGCGGCGCAGGATATCGTCGCGCGGCGTGAGCAGATCCGACAGCGAGATGGTGCAGAAATCATGCCCCAACGGGGCGCCCGCGCGCGCCGCCGCCCCCTGCAGGGCGGACACCCCGGGCGAGCACACCACCTCGACCCGGCGCGCGGCATCGCTCACGCCATGCGCCTCCGCGCCCCGGTCCAGCAATTCGAAGACCAGCGCGCCCATCGCATAGATGCCCGCATCCCCCGAACAGACAAGCGCCACGTTGCGCCCCTCGGCCGCGCGTTCCAGCGCGTAGCGGCAGCGCGCCTCCTCGCCGCCCAACGGGAAATCGCTGCGCGCCTTGCCCGCGGCCAGCGGCCCCAGCAGGTCGATATACAGGCCATAGCCCACCAGTTCGTCCGCCTCGGCGATCAGCCGGCTGACCTCGGGGGTGCGCCAGCCCGATTGGCCGGGCCCGATCCCCACCACGCTCAGCCGCCCGCGCGCGCGTCCCGGCAGATCGATCAACGGCGCACCGGCCCGCGCCACGGCGCAGGTGGCGTTCGCCGTCTTGCGCTTCTCAACCATCAGGTCACCGCCGCAGGCCAGCGCCGCCCCCTCGCTCACGCCATGACAGCCCACCTCGGCGAACACCACGTCCGAGGGGTTGGGCACCGGCTGCGCCTCAAGCTCTGGGGCCGTGAACAGCCGCAGGGGCACGTCCAGCCGCCGCGCCACCTCGTTCATCGCCGGTTCATCGGCCTTCAGGTCGATCGAGGCGACGCAGGCCACCGCCCCCTGCGCGATCCCGGCCTCGGCCAGGGTGTCGCAGACCAGCGCCCACAATTCCTCGGGATCGGCGTTGCGCGCACAGCCCACACCAAGCGCGATGCGCTGCGGGTGATAGACCAGCCGCGTCTCGCCCCCCTCGGCCGGCGCCTCGCTCACCAGCAGTTCCACCGCCCCGCCCGTGTCCTCGACGCCAAAGATGTTCTCGCCGCGCACGCGCAGCCCCTCACCCGCCAACAGCGCCGCCATCGCGGCTTTCGCATCGCCCGGGTTGGCCAGCCTGTAGCCCGCGGGCGGGGCGTCCAGCGCCACGCCCATCGCCACGTCGCCCGCGGTGGTCACCGCCGCCACGGCGTCCAGCCCCTCGGCGATACGCGCGGCCAGCCGGTTGGCGCCTCGATGCCCACCCAGAAGCGGCACCACGACCGACCCGTCATCGCTGACCGAAACGACAGGCGGCTCGGCCGTCTTGTCGGCCAGCAGCGGCGCCACAGCCCGGATCAGGATGCCGCTGGCGCAGACCCCCACCACCGGGATCCCGGCGGCAAACAGGTCGCGCGCATGATCCAGCGCGTTCGGGAAAAACGCGTCGGCCGTGCCGACACGCCCCTCGCGGCCATGCACCTGCGCCCCCAACAGGGCCGCCACGCGATGCGCCACCTCTTCGCCCGAGCGGCTCAGCGCCAGCACAACAGGACTCACAGCCATGGATCGGCCCCCTTCGTCAGCAAGATCATCGAGAAATAGGGCGCCTGCTCCGGCGCCTCTTCCAGCGGGCAGACACGCTCATCAGGCAGGCTCGCACGTTCCACGTAAACCGCCCGCGCCGTCAGCCCCAGGTCGTCGATCACACGCCGGATCTTGGCCAGATGCCGGCCCACCTTCATGATGGCCACGCTCTCCGCGCCCTCGATGCGGGCGCGCAGCTCGGCTTCGGGCAAGGGCCCCGGCAGCACGGTCAGGCGCTCGTTGCGCGCCGCCAGCGGCTTGCCCGCGCGCGCGGCGCAAGCGGTGATCGAGGTCACGCCCGGCACCACCTCCACCCGGTAACGCGCCGCGAGCCGCGCGAAAAGATACATGAACGAGCCATAGAAGAACGGATCGCCCTCGCACAGGCACACCACGTCGCGGCCCGCGTCCAGTTCTTCGGCAATCGCGGCCGCGCCCCGGTCATAGGCCGCCTGCGCCGGTTCGCGCGCCGTGGTCATCGGCACGTCCATGACGATTTCCCGCGCCTCCGAAGCGATCACGCCCGCCGCGATCGCGCGCGCGAAACTCGCGCCGCCCGCAAGGCTGGGATAGGCCACGACCCGCGCCTGCGAGATCAGCCGATGCGCCCGCAAGGTCATCAGGTCCGGGTCACCCGGCCCCAGCCCGACGCCGTAAAGCACACCGCTCATGCGCGCGCCCCCGGCGTCTTCTTGGCAAAA
>JAASSQ010000085.1 GCA_021767845.1 Roseovarius sp.
ATGCGCCCGCGCGGTATCGAGCGCGATCGACAGGCCCAGACCTACCCCGGTGCCGAGGTTCTGGTTGCGGGCGGGTTCGAGACGGGCAAAGGGCTTCAGCGCCTCTTCCCGGCGATCGGGCGGGATGCCCGGCCCGTCATCCTCGACCCGGATGCGCAGCGAGCGGTCGGTGAGCAGCACCGACACCTCGGCCTTGCTGCCGTAGCGCACCGCGTTGTTGATGAGGTTTTCCACCGCGCGGCGAATCCCGCTTTTGCGCATCGGCACGGTGCCCTGGCCCACGGCCTCGACCAGCTCGGCCGGGATTTGCGCGCGCTGGCAATCGGCGACGATCCCCTCGACCAGGGCGACCGGGTCCACATCCTCGGTCTGGCCTTCCTGCGCGCCGCGGGCGAAGGCGAGGAATTCATCCAGCAGGCGTTCCATGTCGGCCACGTCGCGTTCCATCGGCTCTCGGTCCTCGTCATCGAGCATCGACAGGCCGAGCTTGAGCCGGGTGAGCGGCGTGCGCATGTCGTGGCTGACGCCGGACAGCATCAGGGTGCGCTGTTCGATCTGGCGCTCGATCCGGGCGCGCATGTCGAGAAAGGCATTGCCGGCGGCGCGCACCTCGGTCGCGCCGGCGGGCCGGTAGGGCACGTGGCGGCCGCGCCCGAACGCCTCGGCCGCGCGGGCCAGCCGGGTGATCGGCCGCAACTGGTTGCGCAGATAGAGATAGGCGATCACCGTCATAAGCACGCCGAAAAAGACCATGTTCACGAACAGCTGGTGGGCATTGGACGCCGATACGCGCTTGCGGTCGAACTGCATCCGCCACAGCCCCTCGGGCCCGTCGAGATAGAGCCGCACCACGTGATCGTCGGGCAGCTCGATCGCCCGGAGCCGGGGCAGCAGCTCGCGCAGCTCGCGGATCACGATGATCCCGGTGAAGTCGTACCAGCGGCGCAGGTTTTCCTGCGGCAGCGCGTCGGGGGCGACGGGCCGGACGCGGATCTGCAAGGTGGCCGCAAGCCGCGAGCGGCCGGCCTCCTGCGCGGATTGCTGGCTGGTCAGCAGAACCCGCACCTCGCGCGAGACCGCGCGCGTCATCTGCTCGGTCACGCCTTCGAAATGGCGCTGAATGAAGACGACGGCGACGACAAGGAACAGGCTGACCACCGGCAGCAGCAGAATCAGCGCCGCCCGGCCATAAAGGCCGCGTGGCGTATAGGATTTGAGCCAGCGGAACGACATGGGCTAAACCTAGACGCGCGGCGCAGCGGAAGGAAGAGCGATGACAGCCGAGGCAGAGTTTGATCCCCCCGTGGGCGTGGCGCAGGACATGGGCCGCGGCATCCGGCGCGTTCTGGCGCCCAACCCCTCGCCGATGACCTTTCGCGGCACCAACACCTATCTGCTGGGCGAGCGGGGGCTGGCGGTGATCGACCCCGGCCCCGACGATCCCGCGCACCTTGAGGCGATCCTGAACGCGGTGGGTCCGGGCCAGCGGATCACCCATATCCTCGTCACCCATGCGCATCTGGATCATTCACCGCTGGCCCGGCAGCTGGCCGAGGCGACAGGGGCGCCGGTGCTGGCCTATGGCGACGCGCGCGCCGGGCGCAGCGCGGCCATGACCCGGCTGGCCGCCGGCGGGCTGAGCGACGGGGGCGAAGGGCTGGACCTGGAGTTCCAGCCGGATACGGCGCTGCGCGATGGCGAGGAGATCACCGGCGACGGCTGGACGCTGTGGGCGCATTGGACGCCCGGGCACCTGGGCAATCACATGTGTTTCGCGGCGCGGGGCGCGGTCTTCACCGGCGACCTGGTGATGGGATGGGCCAGTTCGCTGGTCTCGCCACCCGATGGCGACCTGACGGATTTCATGGCCTCCTGCGCACGGTTGAAGACGATCGGGGCCGAGGTGTTCCATTCCGGCCACGGCGCCCCGATCGAGGCACCGGGGGCGCGGCTCGACTGGCTGGTCGCGCATCGGCAGGGGCGCGAGGCCGACATCCTGGCGGCGCTTGGCCGGGGCGCGGCCTCGGCCCGCGAGCTGGCCGGCACGATCTACACCGATACGCCGGCCGCCCTGCTGCCCGCGGCCACCCGCAACGTGCTGGCGCATCTCATTGATCTCATGGGCAAAGACGCTGTTCGGCCGCTTGATCCCCTGGGGGCGGATGCGCGGTTTGCACGGTGCTGACGGGCGGGTTCGGCGACGGCGAATTTTTTGTCACAATCCCTCTGGACGCCGCATTGGTGTGTTGCTATACGGCCTCCGTGTTCCGGCGTAGCTCAGCGGTAGAGCAGTTGACTGTTAATCAATTGGTCGCAGGTTCGATCCCTGCCGCCGGAGCCAAAATTCCTCATGAAAACAACGTCTTAGAAAAGGTCCACATCGGGCTTTTTAGGGGGGTTTCGGCCTTGTCACCGGATTTGTCACCGGATTTCGCGCAGCTTGTCACCAGTGCAGAATCGGCGCAGCGCGAAGGCGAAAGTTCCCTTCCCGGTAACAGGGCGCCGGCAGATCGGCGGCATCGGCACCAGATCACGCGGCCTTGATCTGCGCCCGGTATCGCTCGGGATCGAATCGTTCGGCCACCGCCTCGGCCTCGATCCCGGCCAAGGCGCAAACCGTGCGAAAGTCGGGCGTGTCAAGATAGTCAACGTCCCGGCCCTTCGCGGCGTCGTGCAGCGCCGCGCCTAGCACCGCGCACCACAAGCGGCGATCCGGGCATTCGCTCATTGCGTCCGAGCGCCCTCGGCTTCCAGCCGCGTCCGCTCGCGCTGCATCTCGATCAGCAGCCGCTTGACGTGATCCTGCGCCGCCTGTGCGGCCTCGTGAGGCGTCTTGCCTTCGGCGCGGGCCTTGGCCTCTGCCGCCGGGCCTTCGCGCTTCACAATGCTGTCTGTGAGCGTGTCCCATGCCGCCAGCATCCGGTCATGCTCCTCGCGGGCGTCGGGTGGCAAGTGATCGCGGCCACTCATGAGAAATATTCCGGCGCAGCATCAAATGCCGCGAAGGGGTCGTCGTCATCTTCGGGCGGCGCGGCCTGCACCTTGCTGCGATCCGCAGGCGATGCCCCCAGCTTCCCGAGGCTGGCATTCATCGCGGATAGCAGCGCAGCCGTGATAGGCTCGCACTTGCGGTGCATCGCGCGCACCTGCGCGATTGCCAGGCAAGCGGTTTCGAGCGCAAAGCGATCCTCGCGCACCAGCCAGCCCAGGTCGCGTGCAAGTTCCTGCCAGACCGCGCGGGCCTCCTTGTCGAGATAGGTGGGCGGTTTGCCGATCTCGGCCCCGCTGGTCTTTGGCTCAGACCGAGCGCGGAATCGGTCGGGGTGCTTCCGATCAGCGCCGGTCAACCGGGCCTTGGCGAGCGGTGTTTTCGGTCGTGGCATGGGATCCTCCAAAAGTCTGAAACGGGGATATGTGAACAAGCCTGGGCGGTCGGTTTTGCTGCTTGGCCTTCTCAACTTTCAAATGCCCCTAGGGGGGCACGCCCCCGAACCGGAAACCGGCACGACGCCGGGGGCGTGCATGGTGCCGCGCGGACCCTCGACCGCCGCACCGTCTGGCATCGGGTAGAAGACAAGCCCTAGCCAGCATCCCCATCACGACGCCGGATGCGCCAGCAGCTTGATCGCATTGCTGTCCATCACGTCGCCACCAACCCGGTGATGCGTGTAGAAGCGAACCCAGCCGGGGCGCGTGTATGGATCTCGCAGCATCCGCATCTCGGTGCGGTCAACGATCAGATAGCCAGCACGCCAATTGCCGAACGCCACAGACACGTTCCCAGCCCCGATAGCGGGCATGTCTTCGGCTTCCATCACCGGGTAACCCAAGAGCGTGGGAGGTTGCCCTGCGGCCAAGCTGTCGGCCCAGAGGTGACGGCCATCGGCATCCTTGAGCTTACGGATGAAGCTCGCCGTAGTGCGAGACATGACCCAGGCGCACTCGCTCAGGCGGGCGCGATAGGGTGTCCGAACCGCCATCATCAGATTGACCAGGTCGTCAGTATCAACCGCAGCGGCTGCGCCAGCTTCGACGGTTTGAAGCGTCCCGAAGGCGCGGGAGCTGTCGTCATCCGCGCTTTGCGGAGCGGTCAGAAAACCCGTGGGCTTGCTGCTGCCATCTCCCGAGAAAAAGGCTGTGCCCTCTTTGACGGCGAACTCGACCGCGATGTTATCGGCGAGCCAAGCTTCAAGGTTGAATTGGCTGTCGTCCAGAACCCACTGCGTTGCCTCTGCGTAAACGAATAGCTCGCCCATCGTGGGCTTCACTTCACCCATCTTCGGCGTGTCCGTGATCGAGCGCGGGTCAGTCTCTGCGGCCCAGCCAGACGAAGCGCCACGCAGGCCGACGATCTTGGAATAGTCCGAGGTCGTCGCACGCTCGACCGTAGCAAGCTGCCGCATAGGGCTCAGGTCGGCCATCTGGTCAAGGATGACGGCGGAAATCTGTTTCGGGATAGAAGCGCCGCCATCGGCGGACGATCCGCTGCGCATATCCGCGCGCGGTTGAAGGCCCTCACCCATTTTCCCCGCTTTGAGGAAATCAGTGAAATCCGTCGCGGCGCTGGGTGTGAGCCCCATGGCTTTACCGCCAGAGCCGGGCGCGCCGCCCATCTGCATCGCGGCCAGCTTGGCGTTGGCATCGTCTGCCGCTGCGCGCAGATCATCCATTTCGGCTTTTTGCGATGCTTTGAAAGACTGCCAGTCGGCATTGAGATCTTGGAGCAGGGATTTCATGTCGCCGCCTTGCGCGCGCACCGCTTGAATCCCACGGATTTTTGCGTGTTGCATTTGAACACCTTTCGTGCTGCCCCTCGGGGCGTTTTCAGTTTTGGGAATATGGCGCAGCGTCTCGCGTGCGGGTTCGGGACTGTCCCGGCGAGGGGCGGGCCAGCGTCTTGCGTAGCCTTTGCCTCGGGCCACCGGCGCAGCGCGAGGCAATGCGCCGTTGACGGTATAATAATACCTCATTGCAGCATCCCGTTCAAGCGATTATCGCCGCGCTCTATTTCGTCGGCCATGTCGCGAAGCCATTCCGCCGCGCCCACCGGGCCGCATGTGTGCCGCGCCAGCGTGACGCCCACGCCAAGAAAGGCGCACGTCACCTGTTCGTCTGTCATCGCGCCGCCCCGGCGGATGCTCTCGGCGGTCTCGGCCAGCTTCTGAAAGAGGTGGTCGCGGATTTCGTCACGGGTGGTGGTCTGGTCAGTCATTGGTCGTGGTCCTTTCATTTCCAGTTGTCGGGGTTATGCGGATCGTCGGCTTCGCGCCGCCAATCGTCTAAGCCGGTGCTGCCCGCCGCGTGTCGAGCCTCGGGCCATGCTGCCCGCTCGGCCTCGGCCCTGTCCTGCCCGCCGTCGAATTGGCGGATTGTGGCGCGTTCTTCGTGAAGGTCGCGGGCGAGTTCGTCAGGCGTCATTTCAGGATCAGAAGCGCGCACCGTTCCCACTTTTCCTACACTTCCTGCTTTTTCGGCCCCTGCATGGCGATCTGTAGGAAGTGTAGGAAGTGTAGGAAGCCCCCGGCGTTCCCGCGCTTCATGCAGCGCCGCCTTGGCGTCGAAGGCAAAGCCGCTCATGCCTGCACCTCGCGCACGATCCGCCATGCCTCTCGGCGCGGCTTGCCTTCCACCTCTGCGCCGTTCGCCTCGATCACCCAGCCGTGCGATTCCAGCTTGCGCAGCGCCTTGCGGGCGCGATCCGTCACCTTGAACGGGCCACGCTGCGCCGCCGCGCGGGCCGATATGCACGGCTCGCCCCATGAGTTCAAAAGCCAGAGGCGCATCCGCTCCGCGTCGGCTACCTCGGGCGGCACGATTGCAGCATCTGCGAGGCGCGCGGCCTCGTTCGCGTAGAAGGTGGCAACCTCGATTGCGCCCGCCATTGTCTCGCCTGTCACCTCGGGCGCGTCCGGGTCCGCATAGATGGTCAGCACCGCCGCGAGGCGGGCGGCGTGTTCTGCGGTTTTACTGGCGAAAGCGCGCGCATCCTCGAAAGGTCCGCCCGGTGCCTGCGCCTTTTCCACCTCGCGGGCAAAGGCGGTCAGCACGTCCCGCGCCTCTTGGCTCATGGGCAGGACGGGCGGTGCAAGTTCGTTCCGCTTGCCATCCGCAAGAGGCAGATCGCGAGAAGAAAGCAACCGGATGCGCGCGGCGAATTTACCAATTTCGGCCTCGGCCCGCGCGTCTTTTTCCATGCGCAGGCGAGTGCCAATGCGCGAGGCAGGACGGCACGTCAGGAAACGGGCAATAAGTCCCTGCCCGTTCGCCATCGGGTCCGATAGCAGGGCCTCCGCCGCGACCGGCTGCACAAGGATATGCGCAGAAAAGCGCCGCCCGGTGTAGCTTTCCACGCCATCGCCAGCGCGCCACCGGTCAAGCGGTTGGCCATCCCACATGGCACTGAAGCTGGCGCAGGTGGCGAGGCGGTTTTCCGCCTTCATGCTGTGCCCGCCGATGAGCGCGCCGCCTTCCTCGGTCATGATCCCGAGGCTGGCGCGCAGTTCGGGCAGGTGCTTCACGATCCCCTCAATCGTCGGGGCCGATGCCACGATGTGCGGCTTGATCGGCGCGGGCGGTTCCGGCCCGAGGGCTTGCAGATCGGCCCGTTTTGCGGCGCTGTCGGTTTTCTTGTCCGCCAGTATCTTCGCGCGGGTTGCCTTCCATACCTCGTGCGCATCCCGCCAAAGGTCGCGCGCTATGTCGTGGTCGGTGCGCAGATCAGCCTCGAAGTCGCGCACGCCGCGCATGGCGAGGCGGTCGGCGGTGCTCTTGCGTTCGCCGCTTTCGGCCACCGTCAGCAGAAACAGGCTTGCGGGCGCGGTTCCGTTCAATGTCTCCGCGTCCCGATGCCCCTGCGCGGCCAGCGCCGCCGATGCCAGGACGGATGCGGCGCACATTGCAACGGGGGCCTCGGTCGCGGCGGCAATAGCCTCTGCCGGTTCGCGCAGCGGCCCCAGCGCGGCCACCGGATAGGGTCCGGCCTCGGGCATGTCGCGGATCAGCGGCGTCGGATCGGCACGATCAAGGCGGGTCTGGTCTCGCTCGGCTTGCACGCGCTCGGCTTCCTCGCGGCCCGCCTCGGTCTCGATCGAATAGAGACCATGCCGGGCGAGGTGCCCGAGGCGCAGGCGGCGCAAGGTGTTCTGAACGCGCTTTTGCAATTCCCGCTGACCCCGCTCCGAGGTCCAGCGATCATCGCCTTCGGTCTCTTGGCAAAAGCGCGGATAGGCGGCGTCGAAGATTTCTTCGGCGCTCGGGTCCGCGCCTGTCTTGCGCTGATAGCTGGCGAGTTCGGCAATCACGATCTGCCGCCAGAAGGCTTCGCGGCCATCCGTGACCATCCCAGCGGCGTTGCGCACAATCTCGCCCGGCCCGCCATTGCCGCCATTGCCGCCCTTATGCGCCGGTTTCCAGCCGGGCATGGGGTCAAGGCGCGCGAGGCGGTCGAGGTCGGCGGCGAGCGCATCCTCGATTATGACTGCGGTCAGCTCGTCAACGTATCCTTTCGCCTTCTTTGCCGCGTCTGCGACCCAGTTGACTGTGCCGCCGAGACGCAGGACGCGGGCGCTATCCCTCACCTTCGCATCGGCCCCGACATGCGCCACTAGTGCACCCAGGGCTTCGGTGTAGCCGTCCGGGTCGTCGCACAGTTCGCGCAGCGGCAACCAGTGATGCACGCGCTTTTCGGGGTGCTGGCCTGTTCTGACGCGGATCGCGCCTTTCAGGCCAGCCGCCTCGATCCGTTCGGCTACCTTGTCCGCGTCTTCGTCGGCTTCGCAACCGGCGAAGGCGGCGGCGTAGTAGTCCAGCGTCGAGCCGCGCTTGTGCGGGTTCGCATCGGGCGCGCGCAGGGCTGCGCCAATGTAGATATTTGCGCCTCTCGCGTTCTCTTGCGCCGCGAAGCTTGCGGCGTCGTCGAGGTCATCAAGGGCGAACATCCGGGCGCGGTCGGGTGCTGGGCTTCCCGGCGCAGTATAGGCAATCTCGCAAAGCCCGTCCTCGTATTCGGTGCCGATGTAGGGCGCGGCCCATGCGGCAAGGTGCTGGCGGATCATATCGAGGTCGGGCGCGAGAATCGTCTCTTGCATGTTCATCAGTTTGCCCCCCAGATCAGGGCTGCGATTGCCTGCGCTTGCGCCTCAGTCAGCCCGTGAAGGCGCATCAGCATTTTGATTTGAAGCTGCCTCATATCGCGCCCTCCGCCAGTTCGAGCGGATCGTAAAAACCCGCCCCCTCAACGCGGGCCAGGACGTGGCCCCGGTCATCCTTCAGGACACGCACCGGGTCGCAATTGCAAACCTCTGCGGGCGTGTAGATCGCGCAGCCCGGATCGTGCTGGATTTCGACGTGATAGAGATTGCCGCGCTTGATATGCTTGCGGCGTGCGGCGGCCCATGCTCGGCGGGCTTGCCTTTTCGTTTGTGTCATCGCTCGGTCCTCGGTCATTGCCCGAGGCGCGCGGCGGTGCTAGAATACCCCAAAGCCGTCCCGCTTTGTGACTATCCTGAAAGCCCGCGCCGTCGCCCCGGTGCGGGTTTTCACTTTTCGGCGCGTGCCTGCGCGGCCTCTTCATCCGTGAGTGTTTCGGTCGATCCGCCAAGGCCCACCCATTCCTTCATGCGGGCGCGCTCGATCTCGCGCAGCTTCTCCTGCGCGCTGTGAATCACCACCAGCAGCGCATCGGCGGTCGGATCAGACGTTGTTGGTATTGCCGCGTCGGCAAGGTGATCCAAAGCCACGAGATGCGCGCGCAAGTGGTTCAGCAGATCATCGGTGTGTTCGTAATTGTGGCGGATGTGATTTGGAATACTGGTCATCACGCGGCCCCCTGCTTTGCGCGGGGTTGCGCCTGCTCCTGTTCCAGCAGCCAAGCCTCGATTGCCGCCGGGCGATAGTAGATTTGCCGCCCCAACTTGATAAAGGGCGGGCCGATGCGCTGCGCGCGCTCGCGCTGCACCGTGCGAAGGGAAACACCACGCGCGGCGGCGTAGTCAGCTTCCGTGATAAGGTCTTGAATGGTCATTGTTTGGCCTCACTCAATCGCGGATTGCGGTTGGAAGTGTGGCCAATGTCGCCTATGTTCATCGGGTGAACCGGGCGGGTATTTCGAGAAAGCCGGACCTAAAATCCCGCCCCTTTCAGTATCGCGCGCAAGGCGTCCTTTCCGATTGCAGGCTCGCCAACCTGCCCAAGCACAATGTTTGCTACGGCAAAAAAGGCTCCATCCTCATTCGCGCTCGGCTTGCGCCCAAACACGAACAACCAGCCTTCGGCCATCTGTTGAACCAAGAGCCTCGCCCGATCGCGGTCTCGATCTTGCGGGCCGCGCGGCAGTGCAAGGGCGTCTGCGGCGCGCTCGGCTTGCGCCTGCATCCGTGCCACGTCCTGCGCGAAGGCTGTAAGCTGGCCCGCCTGCCCGTGTTCCATTGCGGCTCTCTCGGGCTGGCCCATACGGTCAACCGCCTGTTGTGCCGCCACCAGCGCCTTTTGTAGCGCCGCGATCCGGTCTTGTGACTGGTGCGGATCAGGTCGCGCACCTTTACGGGCTCGCAGATAAGTCAACGCCGCCTCGATCCGTTTCAAGAAAGCGTCCTGCCGGTCTCGATCCTTGAAAGCCGCAAGCCGCCGCACTGACAATTCGTTGCGGATCATGTCGCGCTTTTCATCGGTCAACCTGACAGGCTCGGCCCATCCGCTCGGCGCTCTTGCTCGCTCCGCCTTCATGCCCGCGCCCCTTCCAGCCTGACTACGTTGTCAGCCTGCGCGGCGTCCGGGTCTTGGCCTGCCACGATCTGCAATAGGCGGGCGTCCCATGCCTCCCATGCGGCCTGTCGTTCGGCATCAAAGCTGTGGTGATCGTAAACCGCGATGATCCCGCCTTTCGTATGCCCGATGGTCAACTCGGCAATGTCGGGCCTCACGCGGCACGCGGAAAGGCCGGTGCGCATCGTGCGGCGCAGGTCGTGCGGGGTCCACCGCCCCCAAGGCTGCACCGCCTTTGCGCCTAGTGCGACGTGCTGGCGGTCCACTGCTCGGCACAAGGCGGCGTTTGTGATAGCCCTGCCCGGTCTGGCCTCAAAAATGAACCCGCACCAAGGTTCATCCCTCCGCTGCGACAAGCGGTCGATCTCGGCCCTGGCCTCTGCGATGATCTGCAAGGCGGTATCGGTCAGATAGACGGTGTGCGCGGAATCGGTCTTGCCGCGCCGCGCGGCTGGAATAGTCCACCAGCGGCCGGAGATTTCATCCTCATGCATCCCGGCAACCTCGCCCGGCCTCTGCCCGGTCACCAGCACAAGCTTGAGGCAAGCCACGGTCAGGCGGTGCAAACCGCTTGTCTCGGCATTGGTCCAGAAAGCGCGGATTTCGTCGTTGTCGAGCACGCGGCCCCGCACCTTCGCCTTAAGCGGATCGCGCTTGCCCTTCACCGTGATGCTGGACGGTTTCAGCCCGGCCAATGGGTTCGCCGGGATATAGTCGCGGTCGGTCGCGAAATCCATCAGGCGGCGAGCGTAGATCAAAAGCTGCGCCGCGGCGCGTGGGGTCTGTTCCGCCTTGGCCTCGACAACCTCGATCACGTCGCGGCGGCGTATGTCGGACACCTTCATGTTGCCAATGGCAGGCACCAGATCGTTGTTGATGTATCCGCGAATTGCCTTTTCGCTCGCCAGCCCGGATGCGTGCTTGTCCAGCCATTCCCCGGCCAGCTCTTTCAGCAGCGGCTCCTCGCGCCTGCGCCTCTTGGCCTCCAAGGGGTCTTTGCCCTGGGCTATGTCTCGGGCCAGATCGCGCGCTTCGGCCCGTGCGGCCTCAAGCGTCCATGTTGGCCAGTCACCTATCGTCTTGCGACGTTCGCGCCCGTCGATGGTGTATTTCAGAATGAAGGCTTTGCCACCGGCTGAGGTGATGCGCAGCCCAAAGCCGCGGGGCGCGTCCCGGTGATCGTCAAATACCAGGCGCTGCCCCTTGGCAGGCAGTTCCGCCTTGGCAATCGTGCCGCGATTTCCGTCTGTCAATTTGGGCATTGTGAAACGTCCTATGCGTCAGCGGTCGATGATGGCGTTGCCGAGCTTGTCACCGGATTTGTCACCATTTGTCACCGGATTTGTCACTGTTTGAACGTGTAGCGCATGGCGTCTTGTGTCGTCAAATGTCAATTGGTCAACGCATTTTGTCGTTATAAAACAATAGCTTTAGGTGCCGCATGGCGAGAATTTGTCACCTTTTCAGCACCTTGAATTGGTCACAAAAAATCGCCTGTTAATCAATTGGTCGCAGGTTCGATCCCTGCCGCCGGAGCCAAAATCCCCAGATAGTCCAGTCGCTACCGGCTCAGGCTGGCGCTTTCGTCAGTGGCAATCGCGACAACCGTGGCGTCACCCGGTCAGCCAGGAACGGAAGGTCTC
>JAASSQ010000345.1 GCA_021767845.1 Roseovarius sp.
GAGCGAGGCTTTCGTAGATCCGGTTCTTGGTGAGGAACCAGCCCATCGTGCCGGCGGTGAACACGAGGATCGCCACGGTCGCCACGATGAAGGTTATGATCCCCTGCATCAGCGTCACGTCGATCAGCAGCAGGTTGGTGTTGAAGATGAACACGAAGGGCAGGGCCACGGTCCGCAGGCTGTAGAAGAAGGCGATGAAGCCGGTGCGGATCGCGTCGCCGCCCGACACGGCGGCGGCGGCGAAACTGGCCAGCCCCACGGGCGGCGTCACATCCGCCATGATGCCGAAGTAGAACACGAAGAGGTGCACGGCGATCAGCGGCACGATCAGCCCCGATTGCGCGCCCAGTTCCACCACGACCCCGGCCATCAGCGAGCTGACCACGATGTAGTTGGCGGTGGTGGGCAGGCCCATGCCGAGGATCAGGCTGAGCAGCCCCACCATGACCAGCATCAGGATCAGGTTGCCGCCCGACAGGAACTCGACCAGGTTGGCCATCACCTGCCCCACCCCGGTCAGGGTGACGGTGCCGACGATCACCCCCGCCGTGGCGGTGGCGAGGCCGATCCCGATCATGTTGCGCGCGCCCGCGATCAGCCCCTGGATCAGGTCGATCAGGCCCGCGCGCATCGCGTTGGCGACCTCGCTTTCACCGCGGAACATCGCCTTGAGCGGGCGTTGCGTGATGAGGATCAGGAACAGCAGCGCCGTCGCCCAGAAAGCCGAGAGGCCGGGGGATTTCTGCTCGATCATCAGGAAATAGACCAGCACGACGATCGGCAGCAGGAAATAGAGCCCGGCGCGGTAGATCTCGCCCACCACGGGCAGGCGCACGTCCTCGGAGTTGGGATCGTCGGGTTCCAGATCGGGCACCCCGGCGGCCAGCCACAGCAGCGCCAGATAGGCCACCACCAGCAGCGCCGACAGGATCGCACCCGAGCCTTCGGGGAACAGCGCCACGATCCAGCCGACGGGATATTGCACGCCATAGCACAGACCCGCGAACCCGGCGAAGAAGGCGAACATGCCGCCGATCGTGCGGCCCAGGCTGACCACCCGGTCGCCCAGCGTGGGCATGTTGTTCTTCACCGCCTCGAGATGGACGATATAGACCAGCGCGATATAGCTGATCGCGGCGGGCAGGAAGGCATGGGTGATGACCGCGACATAGGAAATGCCGACATATTCCACCATCAGGAAGGCCGCGGCCCCCATCACCGGCGGCATGATCTGCCCGTTGACCGAGCTTGCCACCTCGACCGCGCCGCCCTTTTCGCTGGTGAAGCCCACCCGCTTCATCAGCGGGATGGTGAAGGTGCCGGTGGTCACGACATTGGCAATGGACGAGCCGGAAATCAGCCCCGTCGCGGCCGAGCCGACCACGGCCGCCTTGGCCGGGCCGCCGCGCAGGTGGCCCAGCGCGCCGAACGCCATCTTGATGAAGTAATTGCCCGCGCCCGCCTTGTCCAAGAGCGCGCCGAACAGCACGAAGAGGAACACGAACTTGGTCGAGACGCCCAGCGCGATGCCGAACACCCCCTCGGAGGTGATCCACATGTGGCTCATCGCCTTTTGCAGGCTGGCACCCTTCCAGCGGATGACCTCGGGGATCCAGTCGGAGGCGCCGAAGAACACGTAGGCCAGGAAGATCGTCGCGATGATCGCCATCGCCGGGCCGAGCGCGCGGCGCGCGCCTTCGAACAGGATGATGAGACCGGCCAGCGCGAACCACTTGTCGGTGTGATCCGCCAGCCCGCCGTTAT
Organism: Roseovarius sp.; assembly: GCA_021767845.1. Classification (GTDB taxonomy): domain Bacteria; phylum Pseudomonadota; class Alphaproteobacteria; order Rhodobacterales; family Rhodobacteraceae; genus Roseovarius. The sequence goes on from JAASSQ010000345.1 coordinate 1,765, forward strand.
CGACGATCTTCTCGTAGAAGAAATATCCGTAAAGCGCGATGAAGCTGCCCGCCAGCGCCAGCACCCAGTCGTAAAGGGGCACATAGCTGCGGGGGCTGCTTTTGAACATCGGGTAGGCCATGAAGGCCAGGAAGATCGCGAAGGCCAGGTGGATCTGGCGCGAATTGTTGATGAGGTCGCCCGGCAGCACGTAGTTCGCCACGGGCGAGGCCAGCAGCACCTGGAACAGCGACCAGACCACGGCGATCACCGCCAGCAGGAGGCCGACGCCACCCGCCGGGGTTCGGGCGCCGCCATCAGTGGAGGAGACAAGCTCTTGAAGTTCGGATTCGCTGAGCGGCCCCTTGCCGCCTGATCTGTCGGTCATCGCCCCTTACTCCCTGTCCTGGCCGGGCTGCCCGGCGGCCTGTCGTTCCGGCGGTTCAGCCGCCGAACGTGGAGAAGGGGGCCGGAGCCCCCTTCCCTGCGGGATGGATCACTCGATCCAGCCCTGTTCCTTGTAGTATTTCGCCGCACCTGCGTGCAGCGGGGCGGAGAGACCGGCGGTGGCCATTTCCTGCGGCTCCAGGTTGGCGAAGGCCGGGTGCAGTTTCTTGAAGTCCTCGAAGTTCTCGAAGACCGACTTGACCACGGTATAGACCGCCTCTTCGCTGACCGCGTCCGAGGTCACGAAGGTGGCGCCGACACCGAAGGTCTGGGTGTCGCTGTCATTGCCTCGATACATGCCGCCGGGGATGGTGGCGGTGCGGTAATACGAGTTTTCATCGACCAGCTTATCGACGGCCTCGCCCGACACGTTCACCAGCACGCTGTCGCAGGCGGTGGTGGCTTCCTGGATCGAGCCCGAGGGGTGGCCGACGGTATAGACCATCGCGTCGATCTGGTTGTCGCAGAGCGCCTGGCTCTGCTCGGCGGCCTTCAGCTCGGTCGCGAGGGCGAAATCGTCGGTGGTCCA
>JAASSQ010000346.1 GCA_021767845.1 Roseovarius sp.
CGGGCGCTGCCCGGCGTGCCGCACCGCGGCCCGACGATGCGCCAGAAAACAAAGCCCGAGCAATTGCCCGGGCTTTGGAAGATCGGTATCGCACGCCGCTCAGAGCAGCGATTTCACCTTGTCGGCCACGGCCTGCGGGGTGATGCCGAACTGCTCGTAAAGCACGTCGGCCGGGGCGGAGGCGCCGAAGCCGTCCATGCCCACGAACCCGGCCTTGTCGCGCTTGCCGCGTTCGCCGTAAAGCCAACGGTCCCAGCCGAAGCGGCTCGCCGCCTCGACCGCCACGCGCACCGGCCCGGCGGGCAGGACGCGCTTGCGGTAGGCCTCGTCGGCGTTTTCGAACAGCTCCCAGCAGGGCATGGAGACGACGCGAGTGCCGATGCCCTCGGCCTGGAGCAGGTCGCGAGCCTGCATGGCGATGGCGACCTCGGAGCCGGTGGCCAGCAGGATCGCCTGCCGCTTGCCCTCGGCCTCGGCCAGAACGTAGGCGCCCTGCGCGGAGAGGTTCTTGGTTTTGTGCTCGGTGCGCAGGGTCGGCACGCCCTGGCGGGTGAGCGAGAGGACCGAGGGGGTTTCGGTCGAGCGCAGGGCCAGTTCCCAGGCCTCGGCGGTTTCCACCGTGTCGCAGGGGCGGAACACGTAGGTGTTGGGGGTCGCGCGGCTGATCGCGAGATGCTCGATCGGCTGGTGGGTCGGGCCGTCCTCGCCCAGGCCGATGCTGTCATGGGTCATCACGAAGACCGAGGGCACCTTCATCAGCGCGGCGAGCCGCATCGCGGGGCGGGCATAGTCGGTGAAGCACATGAAGGTGCCGCCATAGGGGCGGATGCCGCCATGCAGCGCCATGCCGTTCATCGCCGCCGCCATGCCGTGTTCGCGGATGCCGTAATGCACGTAGCGGCCCTTGCGGTTGTCCACGTCGAATACGCTCATGTCGCCGGTGCGGGTGTTGTTGGACCCCGACAGGTCGGCCGATCCGCCGATGGTTTCGGGCATGATCGGATTGACCACCTCGAGCACCATTTCCGAGGATTTGCGGGTGGCGAGTTTGGGCTGTTCCTCGGAGATCTGCTTTTTCAGCGCCTTGATCCGGGCCGAGAGCGATTTCGGCGCCTCGCCGGCCATGATACGGGCGAATTCCTTTTGCCGCCGTTCGGAGGCCTCGGAAAGGCGGGTTTCCCAGTCAATGCGCGCCTCGGCGCCGCGCCGACCGATCGCCTCCCACTGGGACTTGACCTGATCGGGCACCTCGAAGGGGCCGTGGGGCCAGCCATAGGCCTCTTTCGCGGCCTTGAGCTGATCGGCGTCGGTCAGGGCGCCGTGGCCCTTGGAGGTGTCCTGCGCGGCGTGGCCAAGCGCGATATGGGTCTTGCAGGCGATCATCGTGGGGCGGCGCGAGGCCTTGGCCTTGGTGATGGCTTCGTCGATCGCGGCGGGGTCGTGGCCGTCGATTTCCAGCACCTGCCAGCCCGACGCGCGGAAGCGTTTGACCTGGTCGGTGCGGTCGGCCAGATCGACCTGGCCGTCGATGGTGATGTTGTTGTTGTCCCAAAAGACGATGAGCTTGCCCAGTTGCTGGCGGCCCGCGAGGCTGATCGCCTCCTGGCTCACGCCCTCCATAAGGCAGCCGTCACCGGCGATGACATAGGTGTGGTGATCCACCAGCTTGCGGCCGAAGCGGGCGCGCAGCATTTCCTCGGCCATGGCGAAGCCCACAGCGTTCGAGATGCCCTGGCCCAGCGGGCCGGTGGTGGTTTCGATCCCGCGCGCAAGGAAGTTTTCCGGGTGGCCGGCGGTTTTCGCGCCCCACTGGCGGAAATTGCGGATCTCGTCGAGCGTGATGTCGGGATTGCCGGTCAGGTAGAGCAGCGAATAGAGCAACATCGAGCCATGCCCCGCCGACAGGATGAAGCGGTCGCGGTCGGGCCATTCGGGGTTGGCGGCGTCGAATTTCAGGTGCTTTTCGAACAGCACGGTGGCCACGTCGGCCATGCCCATCGGCATGCCGGAATGGCCGGAATTGGCGGCGGCGACGGCATCGAGCGTGAGCGCGCGGATGGCGGCGGCTTTCATCCAGTGGTCGGGGTTGGCAGAGCGCAGGGCAGCGATATCCACGGCGATCATCCTTTGAATTGCCTATGTCTGGCGGCTCAATAACAGGGTGGGGACAAAGATCAAGCGCGCCCCGGCGGCAGGGGCATAAGGGGGCGCAATTCCTCAAACCTTTCGATAGACTTGGGCGCAAACCCGCGTGCGTGCGATTCGCCCGTGCGCGTGAGCAAGAAGAAGGGGGCACGCCCATGAGCGAGATCGAGGAGTATCAACGGCGCATTAACGCGGCGCTGGACCGTATCGGCCGGGGGCTGGAGGCGTCCGCAGGGTCCGGGGACGGCGCCCGGATCGAGGCGCTGGAACAGCAGCTCGAGGATGAACGGCTGGCCAATGCCCAGCTGGAAGAGCGGGTGCGCACCCTGAAGGAGGCGCGCGATGCCGCCCGCGCCGAGCTGGAGGCCGCCCGCGCCGAGGCCGAGGCGGCCCGCACGGAGGCCGGCGGGCGGCTGGCGAAGCTGGATGGCGAGCTGCAATCGCTGCGCAAGGCCAACCAGCAGCTGCGCGACAACAACGCGGCCCTGCGCGAGGCCAATGCGCAAGGCGTGGGGCAGCCGCATCTCATCAACAAGTCGATGCTGGCCGAGCTGGAGGCGCTGCGCGCCAG
>JAASSQ010000347.1 GCA_021767845.1 Roseovarius sp.
CCAAGTTCCGCGCCACCTATGTCGAATACCCCTCGGGCGGGCAGACCCGGCTGGAACTCCTGCCGCACCGCTCGGTCAGCGAACGCGACGCCGACTGGATCAACGCCTGCGCCGCCGAGGCGCTCGGCCTCGATCGCGGCGCGCCGGGCGCGAAACCCGCCCAAGGCACCTGCCCGCCGGGCGCCCCCGTCATCGTCGGCGGCGCGCGCTACTGCGTCGGCGGCTGAGCGGCCCCGGCCAGGGCCGCACCGCTCAGCCGTCCTCGTCCGCCGCGCGCTCGGCCTCGGCCTGTTCGGCGGCCCAGGCGCCAGCCGCCTCCACCGCCACCGGCGAGGCGGTGGGCACCACACCGAGGTAGCTGTCGGTCTCGTCCACCGGCAGCGCGTGGCGCTGCGTCATCCGGTAAAGCGCATAGAGCGCGATCGCCCCGAACGTGCCGCCCAGCACCAGCCAGAAGGCGAAGGGGCCGTGCATCTCCATCGCCCAGCCGGTCACCATCGGCCCCGCGATCGCGCCCACCCCGAAGGTAAACACCAACCCGCCCGAGGCCGCCGGCATATCCTCGGCCGACAGGAAATCGTTCGTATAAGCCAGAAACAAGGCATAAAGCGGCGTCGTCACGCCCCCGGCGAAAAACGCCGCCAGCATCAGGAACCCCTCGGCCCCCTCCAGACCATAGCCCAGTGCACAGAACCCCGCGCCGATGGCCGCTGCCCCGAAGATCAGCTTGCGCCGGTCCATCCGGTCCGACAGGAACCCGATCGGGTATTGCAGCACCAGCGCGCCCGCGAACAGCATCGCCACGAACAGCGAGATCTGGTCGGCGCTCATCCCGATACTCGTGCCGAACACCGCCCCCATGCCGGATTGCGTGGCATAGACCCCGCCCAGCAGGAAAATCCCCACCGTGCTCAACGGCGCACCCCGGAACAGCTCCAGCAGGCCCATGGGCCGCGCCACCTCGGCCGCCGGCACCGGCGTCACCGTCAGAAGGATCGGCGCGAACGAGATCGACACCAGGATCGACGCCCCGATGAACAGCGCAGATGTCCCCGCATCCCCCAGCGTCAGCAGATACTGCGCCCCGATGATGCCCAGCGTCTGCGCGATCATGTAGGCCGACAACACCTTGCCGCGCGTCTCGTTGGTCGAGGCATCGTTCAGCCAGCTTTCGGCGGCCACGTAGATGCCCGACATGCAGAACCCCACGATGATCCGCAGCACGGTCCACGCCCAGGGGTCGGTCAGCAAGGGCAACGCGATCAGGGCCGCCGACATGAAACTGCCCAGCGCGGCAAAGACCCGCACATGGCCCACCCGCCGGATCATCCCCGGCGACAGGCGCGCGCCCGACAGGAAGCCGACGAAATAGCCCGAGGTCACGACCGCCAGCTCGGTCGAGGAAAACCCCTCGATCCCGCCGCGCAGGCCGATCAGCGTGAAATGCATCCCGTTGCCCAGCATGATGAAGACGATGCCCAGCAACAGCGCCCAGACGCTCGAAAAAACCTGGATCATCGGCTCATCCCTTCCCGCCGCACGGGCGCGCGCACGCCTGCCCATTCCGCTGCGTCGTCCCTGCCACCGTGCAACCCGCGCGGGCCGTCCCGCAACGGCAAGGACCACCCGGTTTGCGACAGCGCCGCCACGTATCTTGCCCGAAACCGACACCGTAGGCCGGCGTTCACGCCGGCCCACCCGCAAATTCCCCGGCCGGTCCGAGGAATGGACCGCGCGCACCCGGTGTTCCGACAGCCCCCACGCGGTGCGGGCGCCGCCCTCGCCGCCGGTGCAGACGCGCCAACCGGCCCTAGCGATCCGGCAGCGGGATGAACTCCGCGTCGTCGCCGGGCGGCAGCTGGAACCGGCCAGCCTGCCAATCGCCCGCGCGCCACGCTTCCTTGGCCTCTTCGATCCGCTCGCGCGACGAGGCCACGAAATTCCACCAGATATGGCGCGGCCCCTCCAGGGTCTCGCCGCCCAGCAGCATGATCCGCGCCCCGCCCGCGCCCGCCGTCAGCGACACGCGGTCGCCGGGCCGGAACACCATCATCTGCCCCGCCTCGAACCGCTCACCCGCAACCGTCACGTCGCCGCCCACCACGTAAACGCCGCGATCCTCGTGATCCTCGGGCAGCGGGATCGCCGCGCCGGGCGCAAGCACCGCATCGGCATAGAACATCTGCGATGCCGTCTTGACCGGCGCGCGTTCGCCCCAGGCCTCGCCCAGGATCAGGCGCACGCTCTTGCCCTCGCCCTCCAGCATCGGCAGGGCTTCGGCCGGAGCGTGCTCGAACTCGGGCGCACGATCCTCGTGATCCTTGGGCAGCGCCACCCAGGTCTGGATGCCGAAGAACGGCATCGGGTCCACCTGTGTCGCGTCGTCGGTGCGTTCGGAATGGGTGATGCCGTGGCCCGCCACCATCCAGTTCACCGCGCCCGGCTCGATCCAGGCATCGGTGCCCAGGCTGTCGCGATGGTGCATCCGCCCTCGGAACAGGTAGGAGATCGTCGCCAGCCCGATATGCGGGTGCGGGCGCACGTCCATGCCGCGCGTCGGCAGGAACTCCGCCGGGCCCATCTGGTCGAAAAAGATGAACGGTCCGACCATCTGGCGGCGCGGCGCGGGCAGCGCGCGGCGCACCTCGAACCCGCCCAGATCGCGGGCGCGCGGCACGATAATGGTGTCGATGGCATCCACCTCGTCCCC
>JAASSQ010000348.1 GCA_021767845.1 Roseovarius sp.
ACCTCGGGGTCGCGGCCCAGATTGCCGATGAGAATGACTTTGTTGACTGACCCGGCCATCGCGGACCTCCTCTCCAAGAAACGTTTGCCTTTGCTGGCAGGCTTACACCATCGCACGGGCGTGAAGGAAAGGTAAATTTTGTCGAAAATCCCATGCGGCTGCCGCGCATGGGCCGCGAGGCGGGCACCCGCGCCGGGGCGCCGACGCTGGAAATCGCCCGCGATTCGGGTATAGTCGGCGCCGGATTGAAGTGGTCAGGGGATGCGGGCCCATGCGTTATGTCGTGATTGCGTTTGTTTCGGTGAGCCTGATCCTGCCGGGGGTGGCCGCGGCGGATGTTCTTTCCACCAAGAACCGCAGCACGCTATTCAAGTCGCAGACCAATGTGCTGGATAGCCGGGCCAAGCAGCAATACAACAACTCGGTCCGCCTTCAGCCACAGCGCGTTCGGACGCCGACCAAATGGGGCGATGCGCCCTCGGGCGCCTATACCGGCAAGTATCGCGGGCCCTACCTGGACATGGCCAAGGATGCCGCGCGCCGGCACGGGATTCCGCAGGATCTGTTCCTGAAACTGGTTCAGCAGGAATCGGGCTGGAATCCCAAGGCGGTGTCGCACAAGGGCGCGATCGGGCTGGCGCAGCTGATGCCGGGCACCGCGCGGCTGCTGCGGGTGAACCCGCATGACCCGTATCAGAACCTCGAGGGCGGCGCGCGTTACCTGGCCGAACAGTTCCGCACGTTCCGGTCATGGCCGCTGGCCCTGGCGGCCTATAATGCGGGGCCGAAGGCGGTCGAGAAACATGGCGGCGTGCCGCCCTACAAGGAGACGCGCAATTACGTGCGGATCATCTGGGGCAACAGCTGATCCCCGGCTGCGCGGCTCAGGCCGCGAACCCGATCTTGTAAAGGTGGATTTCGTTTGCCGGGTGCTTTTCGGCGTTCACCAGCCGGCCATTGTGGTGGTTGTAGAGCGCCCGCCAATAGGGCTGGATGATGACGCCCTGGTCGCGCAGGATCGTCTCGATCCGGCGCATGACGGGGCGGCGCCGGTCGGGGTCGGCCAATGACATGGCCTGATCCAGCAGCGCATCGAAGTCGGGATTTGCAAACCCGGTCTCGTTCCAGGCGGCGCCGGACCTGTAGGCAAGGTTGAGCACCTGCACGGCCAGGGGGCGATGGTTCCACTGGGTCAGCGAGAAGGGAAATTCCTTCCAGCTGTCCCAGAATTCCGTCCCCGGAAGAATCGCGCGGCGCACCCTGAGCCCCGCATCGTTCAGTTGCGCGGCGACCGCATCGCCGGTGTTGCGCTGCCATTCGTCGTCGAGCGTGATGAGCGTATGGACGAAATCCGCCAGCCCGGCCTCGGTCAGGTCGGCCAGGGCCTGCGCGGGATCATGCGTGGCGGGGCCGATATCGGCATAGGCGGGCTGCATCGGGCTGACGTGATGGTTGGCCGCCACGGTGCCGCGCCCCGCATAGCCGAGTTCGAGGCAGATCGCGTTGTCCACGGCCAGCGCCAGAGCCCGGCGCACGCGCGCGTCGTCATAGGGGGTGCGGCCGTCGATCTCGGCGCGGGCATTGGCGCGGATGACGGCGGTGGCCGCGCTTTCGGTGCGCGTGCGGGTCCAGCCGATGCTGTCCATCACGTCGATGAAATCGCCGACGGTTTCATAAAGCAGGTCGATCTGGCCGGCCTCGGCCCGGACGACCCAGTTGGACGGGTCGGTGCCGAGGTCGAGAAATTCCACCCGGTCCAGGTAAGGGCCACCGAAAACCTCGGCGCCCCACCAGGCATGGTCGGGGTGGCGTTCCAGCACGCAGCGATCGCCCACCACCAGTTCGACCGGGCGGAAGGGGCCTGTTCCGATGCCATGCGCGAAGGGGTCGCCGCCGTCGTAGCTGGGGTGCAGAACGGCGGCCGGATAGTCGGAAAAGCTGGCGATGAGGGTGATGTCGGGGGCCGACAGGTCCAGCGTGACGGTCAGATCGTCGGGGGTGTGCACCGCGCCGTCGCGCAATTGGCCGGTCTCGGCGTCGACCAGCCCCGGAAAGCGGCTGGCCATGGCGTTGCGCGGCGCGGTCGCATCGCACCAGCGCGCGATGTTCCAGGCCACGTCGGAGGCGGTGAAGCTGTCCCCGTTGCTCCAGGTGATGCCGCGGCGCAGGTTCAGCACGTAGCGGGTCGCGTCGTCATTGACCTGCCAGCTGTCCAGCAACATGCCGCGAAAGGCGCCGTCGCCGTTGTATTCGACCAGGTATTCCAGAAAACCGCGGGTCTGGTTGCCCATCTCGCTCCAGTCATAGCTCCGCGGGTCGCGCAGGGCCTTGACGTTCTGCTGGATGCGCAACGTGCCGCCACGCGCGATCCGGGGCTGGTCCTGCGCGTGCAGGGGCAGGCCGCCCAGGGCGCAGGCCGCTGCTGCGCCGAGGCCAAGGCTGGTGGCGCTGGACATGAAGTCGCGCCGGTCGATGTGGCCGTCTCGCAAGGCCCGGGCAAGCGGCGCGGCGGCGGGGTGCGAGGCTTTGGACGGGGCGCGGGGCGGGCGTGGCATCGGGCGGGATCGCTTTCTGTTGGGGGCGGCGGCTTGGATCATTACACATATCCGCCGCCTGCGGATCAACCCGTCCCGCGCAGCGGGAGGGCGTTGGAGGCGGGGGACGGCGCCGTGGCCTGCTTGCGCAGCCCGGTGGGCGTCAGCC
>JAASSQ010000349.1 GCA_021767845.1 Roseovarius sp.
CCCAGATCGGCATCGAGCGCGACCCCCTCCGCGACCTGCGCCAGCCGGTCGAAGAACGCCCCCGAGGCGTCGGGGTCCATCAGCAGGTAATACTGGCCCAGATCATGCGGCGGCCCGTCGGGCGCCTTGAGCGGTTTCACGTCGCGGCTGACCACGCTGCCGGTCATCCCCGCGGCCAGCAGCTCGGCCATCAGGCCGAAACCCCAGCCTTTATAGCCCCCCATGCTGACAAGCGAGCCGGCAAGCGCCGCGTCGGGGTCGGTGGTGGGGCGGCCATCGGCATCCACGGCCCAGCCTTCGGGGATCGTCTCGCCGGCGGCCTTGGCCATGGTGATCTTGCCAAGCGCCACGGTGGTGGTGGATTGATCGAACTGCATCGCCAGACCGCCCTGCCCGTCCGGCGCGGAAAAGGCGATGGGGTTGGTGCCGATCACGCGGGTCTTGCCGCCCGGCGGGGCGACGATGGGCGACGCGTTGGTCAGCCCCAGCCCGATCAGCCCTTCGCGGGCGATCTGCTGTGTGAAATAGCCAAGCGAGGTGCAGGTATGGGCGTGTCCCACCGCAAGGCTGGCCACCCCGTTTTCGCGCGCGGCCTCGACGGCCTGCGGCAGGCCCCGCGCAAAGGCGGGCTGCGCGAATCCGAACCGGGCATCGACCTCGACCACGCCTGCGCGCGGGCGTGACACGACGGGCTCCACATCGCCCTTGACCCGGCCGGTCTGAAGCTGCTTGCAATAGCTTTCAAGGTAATAGAGTCCGCAAATCCGGTTGCCGACGCTTTCGGCGGCGCGCACCGCGCAGGCGACATGCCCGGCGATCCAGTCGGCCGCCCCGTGACGCATCAGCGCCGCTTTGGTGGTCGTTTCGATCTCGTCGAGCGTCACGGCGATCATCTGCGTCTCCTCTGGCGTCGCTTGGGTCGCGGCACGGTGGCGTTGGCGCACGTCGAGGTCAATTCAAACCTTCTGAAGGGGATTTCAGCCGGACCGCAACGCGCGTGGCCCGGCGTTGCGTCAGGTGCCGACGACGCGCCCCTGATCCAGCTTGACCACCCGGTCCATGCGCGCCGCCAGTTCCAGGTTATGGGTCGCGATCAAGGCCGACAGCCCGGTGTCGCGCACCAGCCCCATCAGCGTGTCGAACACCTGGTCCGAGGTCGCGGGATCAAGGTTGCCGGTGGGCTCGTCCGCGAGCAGCAAGCGGGGCGCGTTGGCCAGCGCCCGGCAAAAGGCCACGCGCTGCTGTTCGCCCCCCGACATGGCCGCGGGGCGGTGCCCGGCGCGGGCCTCGATGCCCACGCGCCCCAGAAGGTCGTTGGCCCGCGCCTCGGCCGCGCCGCGCGCGATGCCGTTGGCCAGTTGCGGCAGAACCACGTTTTCCAGCGCGGTGAATTCCGGCAGCAGGTGGTGGAACTGGTAGATGAACCCCACCTCCTGACGCCGCGCGATGGTGCGGCGGCGGTCGCCGAGGCCGGAATAATCGGTGCCGCCGATCTCGACCGTGCCGGTATCCGCGACATCCAGCAGCCCCGCGATATGCAGCAGCGTGGACTTGCCCGCCCCCGAGGGCGCGACAAGCGCGACCATCTCGCCCGGTTGCAGCGCCAGGTCCGCACCGGCCAGCACTTGCACCTCGTTCTCGCGGCCCTTGTTATAGGTCTTGGTGACGCCCGACAGGCGCAGCATCGGCTCACTCATAGCGCAGCGCCTCCACCGGGTTCATGCGGGCCGCGCGGCGCGCGGGAAAGATCGTGACCACGAAGCTCAGGCCAAGCGACAGCGCCATCGCCGACAGCACATCACCCGCCTGAAGCTGCGCCGGCAGGTGATAGATGCCGCGGATCGACGGGTCCCAGACCTGCCCGCCCATCATCATGTTCACGAAACTGAAGATCGGGTCGATATAGATCGCGAACAGGCACCCCAGGGCCACGCCCGCGACCGTGCCGATCAGCCCGGTGAAGGCCCCGCAGATGAAGAACACGCGCAGCACCGATCCTTCGGTCAGGCCCATGGTGCGCAGGATGCCGATATCGCGGCCCTTGTTCTTGACCAGCATGATGAGGCCCGAGGTGATGTTCATCGCCGCGATCAGCACGAGGATCGACAGGATGATGAACATCACGTTGTCCTCGACCTCGAGCGCGCGCAGGAACCCGCCCGACGCGTCCTTCCACGTCCAGACCTGCGCCCGCTCGCCCGCCGCCTGCATCAGCGGAACGGCCATGTCCTCGACCTTTTCGGGGGTGGCGAGCATCACCTCCAGCTCGTCGGCGCGGCCCTCGCGGTTGAAGAAACTCTGCGCCTCCTCGAACGGCAGGTAGACGCGCACCCGGTCGATGTCATAGCGCCCGGCGCTGAAGATATAGACCACGTCATAGGCGTTCACGCGCGGCGAGGTGCCGAAGGCCGTCTTGACGCCGTTGGGGGAAATCAGCCGGATCCGGTCGCCCACGTTGACGCCCAGTTCGCGGGCCACGCCCGAGCCGATCGCGATGCCCTCGGCAAAGGCACCGATATCGCCGCGGCCGGTTTCGGGGTCGGCGATACGCGGGATCGTCCTGAGATCCTCCGGCTTGATCCCGAAGACCTGCACCCCGGCATTGTTGCTGCCGGCATTGGCCATCACCTGCCCCTTGACCAGTGGCGCGACACGGGTGACGCCCGGCACCTCGCGGACGCGATCGGCCATC
>JAASSQ010000350.1 GCA_021767845.1 Roseovarius sp.
CCGATCAGCGCGCCCGCAAAGCGCCCGACCGAGGCCATGGACAGGCCCAGCACCGTGCCCCCGACCGAGCCCCCGATCGCCGCACCTGCCGCGGAAAGTAGTATCGTCGCCATGCTCAGCCCTCCTGCGGAAACGAAAACCGGGCCACGATCCGTCGCCGCCACGGCAGTGTCAGCGGGCTTTCCAGCACCGCATGACCCGAATATGCGTGTATGAAACTGGCCGCCGCGCCGACCCGGCCTGCAATGCCCAGATGCTTGGCCACCGCGTCGCCGCGCATCCGAAACAGCAGCACGTCGCCCGGCGCCTCGTCCTCCAGCGGCTTGGCCGTCAGGTGACGCACCGCCGCGCGCCACAGAACCTCGTCGCGCGACGGCTCGGCCCAGTCCATGCTATAGGCGGGCGGCGCCTCGGGCTCGTGGCCCAGAACGTCGCGCCAGACGCCCCGGATCAGGCCAAGGCAATCGGTGCCCGCGCCCCGGCAACTCGCCTGGTGGTGATAGGGCGTGCCGATCCAGCCGCGCGCCGCGGCCACGATCCTGTCCTCGATCCTGGTCATTCCCTGCGGCTCCCCCCGTTCAGGCGGCCCGCGCGCGCCGGATCGGTGATCGACCAGTCGTCGCCCGGAAGGTCCGGGAAGCCCTGGAAATTCACAAGGTTGTCGAATTTCTTGCGGCAGGTCTCCATGCGCTTGTCGCAGCCTGCAACCAGCCGCACCCGGTCGCCGGTGGCGATGGCGGCGCGCAGCGGCTGCGAAAGTTCGATCACGCGGGCCCCACCCTCGGGCCGATCGCGCTTGATGATCCCAATCAGACCGGTCGCGGCCCCCGTCCGCACCTCCAGCCGACCGTGCCGGAACCATCCCTCGGCCGCGCCTCCCGCACCGTCAAGGCGCAGGACACGCCGGTTTTCGGCCCCGGCGATCCCGGTCTCGATCGACAGGCCCGCCGCGTTCAGATCGACACCGCACTCCCGATCCCCCAGAACCGCGCTGCACGGCTTCTGATAGACCCGTCCAAGCGGCACGTTCAGCCGGTCGGTCAAGCCGCGCAACTCGGCCTCGAACGCGCCCGCGGCCCGTTTCAATTCCCCGATCGTGCCGCGAAATTGCAAATGCCGCTGCGCCGGGTCCGCCCAGTTGACCAGCCAGGCGCGCACCTCGGCCCCGTCATAGCGCCCCGCCTCGATGTCATCCTCGCGGATCGCTGCATCGCTCAGCGCGCCCAGCGCCTCGGTATTGTCCACCGACAAGCCCGTGCTCTGCTGCAAGGCCAGCGCGCTCAGCCCCGTATCGGCGCGAAACGTCAGACCGTCGAAGCCCAGATCGCCGTCGTGATCGGTGAACCCCAACGTTTCGCCGTCCCGCCGCGTCAGCGCCCAGCACCGGCACAGCGTGGTCAGCCCGGTCTGCAGATGGGCCTTCAGCCCCGCATCCAGCCCGCTCATGCCCGCACCTCCACGATCGGCACGCTCGGCACGTCGCCGGCCTGGAAACTGGCCAGGCTCGTCTGGATACGGTCGGTATCGAACCGCACCGGCACGTCGAATTCGAAGCCTGCCGTGATCTCGACGCCACCATTGGGCGGATGGGCGAAGGTCACGATCCCGGTGGCCTTGTCCACCTCGAAATGAAGGCCCTCCTGCTGGGCATCCCCGTCCAGCCCGATCACCACGCTGCCCCGGACGGGCTTGCGGATGGGCCGCTCATAGACCTGTTCGCCCGAGCGGTAGGTCTTTATCAGCTGGAACGCCGCCGTGGCGTCATCGCCGGTGCCGATCCGCTGATCGTCGATGGACGGATCGCGCGTCGCGCTGCAGGACTTGTAGTCCGTCCAGTCCTTCCAGCGGAACCCGTGGATCTGCCCGCGCCGGGCCTCGAAAAAGGCGATCAGCACCTCGATATCCTCAAGGCCGCGCATCGCCACGCCCGCGTCATACCGCCGGCGCGAATGCCGCCAGGGCGTGTTGCGCTCCTCGAAGCCGTTGGCCAGCGTCACCACATCCGTGTGCCGCTCCGGCCCGCCGACCGACCCAAAGCTCAGGCTGGCCGGAAACCGTATCTCGTGAAATCCCATGATCGCTCTCCCCTCGTTCAACGGTTGCGCGCGCCGCGCCCGATCGCGCGGCCCAGCTCGGCCGCGATCTGCCCCTTCGAGCGGCGGAAGCCCTCGGCGTCGGGGCTGGTGACATTCATCACCACCGTCACCGGGCGCCCGCCGCCCTGCGCCTGCACGCCCAGCCGCCCATCGGCCCCGCGCGCCAGCGGCATGATCGCCTCGGGCCCGGCCTCGCCCATCAGCCCGGTACCGCCGCGCATCGGAAAGGCCACCGGCCCGCTGACGATGCCGCCGCTGGCAAAGGGCTGCACGCGGCCCTGGGCGAAACTGCCGCCCTTGGCAAAGGGCATCAGCCCCGAGACAAGGCTCCCCACCCCCTCGGACACCAGCCCGCCGACATGATCGGTCACCGGCCGCACCGCCGCGTTGAACGCCGCGTCGATCATCGAGGACGCCATCTTGTCCAAAGCCTCCGACAGGCTGTTACCCTGCACCACGGCGCCGCGAATGGCCCGCGCAAGGCCGTTGCTCATCCCCCGCTCCAGCGTGGCCAGATCCTGCCCCGCCCCGGCAAAGCCCTCGCGCACGCGGCGCAACTCGCCGTTGAAGGCCGCGGCCATGCCCGCCGCCCCGCC
>JAASSQ010000086.1 GCA_021767845.1 Roseovarius sp.
GCATCGGGGGGAGCCTCGGGCGCGGGGGTGAGCGCCGCGCCCGCCATATGCAGCCCCGCGATCCCCGCCAGCGTGGCGAGCGCGGGCAGGCGCGGGCCGCAGAGCGTGCGCCAGAGCGCGGCGGCGGCGGCCAGCGTGATGGCGCTGAGTAGGAGCGCGCCGCCCCAGGACGCCCAGTGCAGCCATGCGGTGTCGATCAGCGCGTGGCCGGTCTGCGCCCAGGGGAAGCCGGTGAAGAGATAAGTGCGCGCGGCCTCGGCCAGGGTGAGGGCCGCCACGAAGGCCAGCGCGCCGCCGCCCGCGGCGCGCGCCAGCGCAAAGCCCGCCGCCCAGAACACCGCCAGCCCGCCCGCCAGCCCGACAAGCGCGAAGGGCGCCATCCAGCCGTGCCGGGCCACATCCACGAGGAAGGGCTCCACGATCCAGCTGAGCGCGAGGGCGAAATAGCCGGTGCCCGCCGCCCAGCCCAGCCAGAGCGCGGCGCGCCAGCGGGGCGTTTGCGCATGGAGCGCGAAGAGCGCCGCGAGACCCGCGACGGTCAGCGGCCAAAGCCCCCAGGGCGCCTGCCCCAGTGCCGCCAGCGCCCCCAGAAGCGCACAGAGCAGAAGCCGGCTGCGCGGGCGCAGCCCCGCCGCCCGGCGAGCGAGCGCGGGCGCGCCGGTGTCAGGCATCGCGGTGATCGGGAAGCCGGACGCGCAGGCGCTTGATGCGGCGGGGATCGGCCTCAATCACCTCGATGGCGGCGCCGGAGGGGTGTTCGACCACCTCGCCGCGCACGGGCACGCGGCCCAGCAGCATGAAGACCAGCCCGCCGAGCGTGTCGATCTCTTCCTCGTCCACCTCGTCCACGTCCGTCAGCGACAGGCCGGTTTCGGCCTCGAATTCCTCCAGCGGGGTCTTGGCCACGGCGAGATATGTGCCGGGGCTTTCGCGGGTGAAGTAGTTCTCGTCGTCGGTGTCGTGCTCGTCCTCGATCTCGCCCACGACCTGTTCGATCAGGTCCTCGATCGTCACCAGCCCGTCCACGCCGCCGTATTCGTCGATCACCAGCGCCATGTGCCGGCGTTCGGCCTGCATCTTCTGCAGCAGCACGCCGAGCGGCATGGAGGGCGGCACGAAGAACAGCGGGCGCAGCATCTTTTTCAGCGAATAGCGGTCGTTCTGCCCGTTGAACCCGTGGCGCAGCGCGAAATCCTTGAGGTGGACCATGCCGATGGGCGTGTCCAGCGTGCCCTCGTAGACCGGCAGGCGCGTCAGGCCGCTTTCGCGGAAGACGGCCACCAGTTCGTCCTTGGAGGTGGTGGCGGGCACCGAGACGATGTCGGCCTTGGGGATGGCCACGTCCTCGACCGTCAGGTCGCGCAGGTTGCGCAGCCCCGGCACGCCCGCCATGGCCGCGGCCGCCGCCGCGCCGTCCTCGTCCTCGGTGTCGTCGGAGGGGCTGAAGGCCCCGATGATGCGGCGGAAGAAGCCGCCGTTTTCCTCTTCCTCGTCGTGCCCGTCGGGCTGCGCGCTGTGCGCCGCGTTAGAGGATTCGTCGATACTGTCGCCCATGTGTCCTTTTTCCGTCAGGGAGGCGCCCTCGCGCCCCCGGTCTGGCCTCAATATGGGTCAGGAACCCCCAGTTTGCCAAGTATGGCGGTTTCGGTTGTTTCCATCAAAGTGGCATCCGGGTCACGAATGTGGTCGTAGCCCAGCAGGTGCAGGGTGGCGTGGACCACCAGGTGCGTGACGTGATCGGCGGGCGGCTTGCCGGCCGCGGCGGCCTCGCGCTGGCAGGTATCCCAGGCGATGGCGATGTCGCCGAGATGCTCCGGCCCCTCGCCGGCCCCTGCCACGGGCGGCGCGGGGCGGTCGCCCGGCACGGCGGGGGCGAGATCGGTTTCGGGCCAGCTGAGCACGTTGGTGGGCGCGGGCTTGCCGCGGAAATCGGCGTTGAGCGTGGCGATGCGCGCATCGTCGCAGGCCAGGAGCGCGATTTCCCACTGCGCGGGGTCGAGGCCGAGATGTCGGAGCGTGGCGCGGGCCGCGCGCTCGGCCAGGGCGGGCAGGTCCAGCGCCTGCCAGCGGTCGTCCTCGATGATCGTGTCGGTCAGCATGTGGCAGTTCTCCGGGGGCGCTGCCCCCGGACCCCCGGGATATTTTCAAACAGAAGAAGACCCTGTGGCGCAGGGCGCGGCCGCGGTCAAGGGAGGCCGGTATCGGCCTCGTAGGCCTCGATGATCGCGGCCACGAGCGGGTGGCGCACCACGTCGCGGGCCGCGAAGTAGTTGAAGGCGACACCGGGGATGTTGGACAGCAGCCGTTCGGCATCGTGCAGGCCGCTGACCTGTCCGCGCGGCAGATCGACCTGGCTGCGGTCGCCGGTGATGACCATGCGCGAGCCTTCGCCCAGGCGGGTGAGGAACATCTTCATCTGCATGGAGGTGGCGTTCTGCGCCTCGTCCAGCACCACGAAGGCATTGGCCAGCGTGCGGCCGCGCATGAAGGCGAGCGGCGCGATCTCGATGCGCTTTTCCTCGATCAGCTTGGCGAGCTGTTTGCCGGGCAGGAAATCGTTGAGCGCGTCGTAGAGCGGCTGCATGTAGGGATCGACCTTTTCCTTCATGTCGCCGGGCAGGTAGCCCAGTTTCTCGCCCGCCTCGACGGCCGGGCGCGACAGGATGATGCGGTCCACGTGGCCTTCGATGAACATCGACACGCCGACGGCCACGGCGAGATAGGTCTTGCCGGTGCCCGCCGGGCCTATGCCGAAGGCCAGTTCGTTGCCGAAAAGCGCGCGCACGTAGGCTTTCTGCGCGTCGGTGCGCGGTTCGACCAGTTTCTTGCGGGTCTTGATCTCGACCGGGCCGCCCTTGAACATCTCGAGCTGGTCGCCGTCGCGGGTGCCGGTCTGGTCGGTGTCGGCGCCCATCCGCAATTCGCGGTCCACGTCGCCCGACTCGACGCTCTTGCCGGATTCGAGCCGCTGGTAGAGGGCCTGCAGCACCTCGACCGCCTCGCGGGCCGGGGCCTCTTCGCCGACGACGGCCAGTTGATTGCCGCGGCGCAGGATCTGCACGCCCATCTTCTGTTCGATGTCGGCGAGGTTGCGGTCATATTCGCCGCACAGGTCGATCAGCAGGCGGTTGTCGGGGAATTCGACGACCGCTTCGTGCAGCGCGTCGGGGCCTGTGGGCGTCGGCAGCTCGGTCGTGGCCAATCAGATCTCCTGCGTCGAGGTGGTGAGGGGGATGGTGCCAAGAGGGGCGCGCGGGTGCAAGCGCGTTGCGCGATTCGTCATGAAACCACAACGAAAAAGGCCGCAGGCGGGTGCCTGCGGCCTGATTTCATTCTTACGCCGACGCCCATCAGAGCGGATCGCCGAAGAGGCCTGTCGAGCCGCCCTTGAAGGTGCCCG
This sequence comes from Roseovarius sp., assembly GCA_021767845.1. Taxonomy (GTDB): domain Bacteria; phylum Pseudomonadota; class Alphaproteobacteria; order Rhodobacterales; family Rhodobacteraceae; genus Roseovarius. Next base: position 3,401 of record JAASSQ010000086.1, read on the forward strand.
TGGCCACGGTGGGCGGCGCGGTGCCGGAGCAGACCGGCTTGCCATACTTGTCGAGCCGTTGCGACAGGTAGCCCTCGACCCCGTCGTCGATGATCCAGTGGTCGCAGCCGTTGGGATCGACCCAGATGCCGGCCTGAAGCTGGCTGAGGTGCTTCTTGTCGAAGGACTGGCGGTCGAATGTCTTGTCGGGGCCGGGATCGCAGGCGGCCAGAAGCCCGAAGGCGGGCAGGACGAACGCAACTTTGAAACAATTCATGATACCGCCCCCTCAGCGAATGCAGATGATTTCGACGCGGCGGTTCTGCGCCATGCCGGCCGCAGTCTTGTTGGAGGCCTTGGGCATCCGTTCGCCGTAGCCGCGCACGTCGGAGATGCGGGCGCCCACGCTGCGGGCGACGCTGGCCACCGAGTTGGCGCGGCGATAGGACAGGCGCATGTTGTATTCGTCGGAGGCGCGGCTGTCGGTATGGCCGGTGATGATGTAGGAGACCGCCCCCGCGCCGCGGAAGAAGTCCGCCAGCCGCTTTTTGCCCGCGGCGCTGATATGGGCGCTGTCGGTGCGGAAGAGCTGGTCGGAGTTCATCACCCCGCACAGGTTGCCGCGGCGGCAGACGGGAATGCCCTGCCGGCTGACATGCGGCGTCATGTAGCCTTCGACACCGTCATCCATCACCCAGTGTTCGCAGCCGTCGGGATCGACCCAGATCGTCGGGATGTAGCGTTCGCCCTTGACCACGCGCTGCCCCTGCTGCGCCTGGCCGGCGCCCGCGGACATGGTCACGGCCAGTGCCATGACGGTCATGCCGCGCATGATGTTCGATATGATTCCCGGAAACTGTCTTGCCACGGCCGTCACACCCCCTGAACTTACCATTCTAGCCACGATCCCGCGCGATCCGTGCCGGCGCTGATCGGCAAATAACTGGAGTGAGTGTAACAAGTTCCCGGATAAAGTGAAGATCAATTCGCTAGATATTGTATACGGTTGAGAAACAATGCCCAAGAATAGCCACAATCCGGGAAACGGCGTGGCGCGGCGCCGTGCCCAGGTTACTCGGCGGCTGTCGCGCCGTCTTCGGTGGCGAGCCGTCCGCCGAGCGAGTTCGAGCCGCTTTCGGTGATGGTCACCTGCGCCAGATCGCCCGGTGCGAGGCCCGCATCGGCCACGTGCACGGCGTGCAGGTATTCCGACTTGCCCACCATCTGCCCCGGCAGGCGGCCCGGTTTTTCGAAAAGAACGCCCACGGTGCGGCCGACCATCGCGTCCTGCACGGCGCGCTGGTGATGGGTGATGCGGGCCTGAAGCCGCTGCAGGCGGTCGGATTTCACATCCTCGTCGAGCTGGTCGCGTTCGGCGGCCGGGGTACCGGGACGCGTGGAATACTTGAAGGAGAAGGCGTAGCCGTATTTCACCTCTTCGATCAGGTCCATCGTGTCCTGGAAATCCTGCTCGGTCTCTTCGGGGAAGCCGACGATGAAATCCCCCGACATCAGGATGTCGGGCCGGGCGGCGCGGATGCGCTCGATCAGGCGGAGATACTCTTCGGCGGTGTGCTTGCGGTTCATCCGCTTGAGGATGCGGTCCGAGCCCGATTGCACCGGCAGGTGCAGGTAGGGCATCAGCTTGGAACAGGTGCCGTGCGCCTCGATCAGGTCGTCGGTCATGTCGTTGGGATGCGAGGTGGTGAAGCGGATACGCTCCAGCCCGTCGATGCCGTCGAGCGCCCAGATCAGCCGCGCCAGCGACCAGTCGGTCCCGTCCGGCCCCGGCCCGTGATAGGCGTTGACGTTCTGGCCCAGGAGCGTGATCTCGCGCACGCCGCGATCAACCAGGTCGCGCGCCTCGTCGAGGATGCGGGCGGCGGGGCGGCTGACCTCGGCGCCGCGGGTGTAGGGTACGACGCAGAAGGCGCAGAACTTGTCGCAGCCTTCCTGCACCGTCAGGAAGGCGGTGGGGCCGCGGCGGGCCTTGGGGCCGCGCGATTTCAGCGCCTCGAACTTGTCATCCAGCGGGAAATCGGTGTCGAGCGCCTTGGCGCCCCGGCGCGTCTGCGCCTCCATCTGGGGCAGGCGGTGGTAGGATTGCGGGCCGACGACCAGATCGACCAGCGGCTGGCGGCGCATGATCTCTTCGCCCTCGGCCTGTGCCACGCAGCCGGCGACGCCGATCTTGAGATCGGGCTTGTCGTCCTTGAGCGTGCGGAAGCGGCCCAGCTCGGAATAGACCTTTTCGGCGGCCTTTTCGCGGATGTGGCAGGTGTTGAGCAGGATCATGTCGGCGTCATCGGGGCTGTCGGTCTCGACATAGCCCGCGCCGCCCATCGCCTCGGCCATGCGCTCGCTGTCATAGACGTTCATCTGACAGCCATAGGTCTTGATGTAGAGTTTCTTCGCCCCGGCCATGGTTGCGGCTCCCGCGTTGTTACAGGGCGGTGGGTTACATCAAGTGCGGGGTGTCTTGCAATGGAAGACGAATTGGCGGAGTCTGCGGCGAAAACGGATCGGGACGATGCGCTATTCCAGCCTTGAGGATTTTCTGACGACCGGCACGGCGGCGCTGGCAAAGGGGCCCGTCGCGGTGGTTCTCGTCGAAGACGAGATCGAGCTGGGATCGACCCTGCGGCATCACCTGGACATCGGGTTCCGCGAGGTGCTGGTGGTGATGCCCGCGGCCTTTGCCCTGCCCGGCGACGTGGCTGACCGGGTGCGGCGGATCGACCATGACGTGCAGTTTCACGGCGACGGGTTCGCCGTGGTCAACCGGCTGATCGGGGCGGCGCCGGGGGTGTGGATGTATTACTGCTACAACGCCGAATACCTGTTCTTTCCGTTTTGCGAGACGCGCACGGTGGGCGAGATGCTGGCATTTCACACCGAGGAACGCCGCGACGCGATGCTGACCTACGTGATAGACCTCTATGCGGGCGATCTGGGGCGGCATCCCGACGCGGTGTCGCTGGAGGATGCGCATATGGACAAGTCGGGCTATTACGCGCTGGCGCGCACCGATGCGGCCAACCACGACCACCCCAAGGAGCGGCAGCTGGATTTCTTCGGCGGGCTGCGCTGGCGCTACGAGGAGCATATCCCCGCACCGCGCCGCAAGATCGACCGGATCGCGCTGTTCCGGGCCAAGCCGGGGCTGACGCTGCGCGAGGATCACACCTTTTCGGACGAGGAATACAACACCTATGCCTGTCCGTGGCACAACAACCTGACGGCGGCGATCGTGTCGTTCCGCACGGCCAAGGCGCTGAAGCGCAACCCGGGCTCGACCTTCGACATCGAAACATTCAAGTGGCACAACTCGACCCCGTTCGAGTGGCATTCGCGGCAATTGCTGGATCTTGGCCTGATGGAGCCGGGTCAGTGGTTCTGAACGGCGCGGGGCGCGCGATCAGTCGTCGCGATCCAGCAGCGTCAGGTAGGCCGGCAGGGTTTCGGACCCGCCGATCATCGCGGTCACGGACACGGCCATGTGCTGCATCCGGTCATGCACCGGGGGCGCAAGCGCCCGCTCCTGCCAGATCGCCGTCAGAACCGCGGCGAAAAGCGCGACATTGACGATCCGCGCCCAGCCTCGGGCGCGCTTGGCGCGAGCCTTGAAGGCGGCTTCGCGGGTGCCGAGGCGCGCGGCGCCCAGCCAGTCCCGGTCGGAGATGGTTTGCCGTGTCATTGGGACATGCGACCACGCAACATTGGCGATCCTGTGGCGGAATACGGGCGGATCGCGGGCCGTGCGCGGTGCGATCAGAGCGGGCGGTATTCGATCCGGCAGACCCGCAGGCCCAGAAACCCGGTCTCGCGGCAGACGCGCACCCGGCGCAGGACCGGCGGCGGATCGGGGGCGGCGGCGGGCGGCTCGTAGGCGGCGTAGCGGTCCTTGCTTTGGGCCTTGAGCCGGCGCAGGTGCGCCGCGTCGAGATAGCCCGAGGCCGGGAGCCCGCGATCCGCCTGCCATTCGGCGAGCGCGGCGCGGGTGTTCGGCCCGAAGACACCATCCACGCCCTTGGGATCGAAGCCGAGAAGCCGCAGCCGAAGCTGGATTTCCCGCCGCTCGGACCGCGTGAGGTCGAGCGCCGCTTCGGTCGCCTGCGTCGTGGCGGACCGGGCGGTGGCCGGGGCGGAGGCCCGGTCCGGCGCGGGCAGCAGGCGGAGGCTGTCGATCCCGTTGGCCGAGATCACCGCCTCGACCTCCGTGCCGGGGCCGCGATAGGGCAAGGGTGTGCAGGCCTCCAGCGCGGTGAGCGCCCGCAGATAGAGCGTACGGGATGCGGGGCTGGCGGGGGACGGGCCGCGATGGGCGGGAATCCCGACCAGCGCGCCGGAGCCGTCGAGCGTGAAGGCGATGGGCGCCGTGGCCTGTGGCGCGGCCTCGTCAGGGTCGGGGAAACAGGCGCCCAGCGCCATCTTCAGGCGCGACGCCGTCCGGCGGGCGGCATCGTTGGTGGCCGAGGCGTCCTCGGGCATGGCGAGCGCGGGATGCGGGCCGGTATCGCCGCGGCCCGCCTGCGGGGTCGCGGCCCCGGCGGAGGCAAGGCCGGTCAGGCAGCAGGCCGCGAGCGCGGCGCGAGAAAGCGAGCGAAAACGCATAGCGGCGGTTCCCGTTGACCCATGACAGGCTTACCATGAAACGCGAACGCCCCGGAGGGAACCGGGGCGCTTGTCGGGGGCCATGCGTCGGCTGAAAGCCGCGCGCGCCGCCGCGTGGATCAGAGGTTTTCGGCCTGCGGCATGCCCAGCACGTGATAGCCGCCATCGACATGGATGATCTCGCCGCTGGTGCAGGCGCCGGCGTCGGAGGCCAGGTAGACGGCCGTGCCGCCGATCGCCTCGAGCGTGGCATTGGCGCGCAGCGGCGCGTTCTGGTCGGTGTGCTTGTAGGTGCGCCGCGCGCCGCCGATCGCCGCCCCGGCCAGCGTTTTCATCGGGCCGGGCGAGATGGCGTTGACGCGGATGCCGTCGGGGCCCAGATCGTTGGCCAAGTAGCGGGTCGCGGCCTCGAGCGCGGCCTTGGCCACGCCCATCACGTTGTAGTTCGGCACGACCTTGTTCGACCCCTGGTAGGTCAGCGTCAGCATGGTGCCGCCGTTCTGTTTCATCAGCGGATAGGCGCGGCGCGCCACGTCGATGAAGGAATAGGCCGAGATTTCCAGGCTGTGCTTGAAATTGTCGCGGCTGGTGTTGATGAAGCGGCCCGCCAGTTCCGACTTGTCGGAATAGGCTATAGCATGAACCACGAAGTCGATCGTGGGCCATGTTTCGGCCAGTTCCGCGAAGGCCGCGTCGAGCGAGGCATCATCGGTCACATCGACATCCAGCAGCAGGTTCGAGCCCAGTTGCTCGGCCAGCGGCTGCACGCGCTTGCCGAAATTGTCGCCCTGATACGAGAAGGCCAGCTCGGCCCCGGCCTCGTGCATCGCCTTGGCGATTCCCCAGGCTATGGAGCGGTCGTTGGCCACCCCCATGATAAGGCCGCGCTTGCCTTGCATCGTGTTGCTCATGTGACGTTATCCGTGAAATTTGCTCAGAAGCATCGAGCCGTTGGTTCCGCCGAAGCCGAAGCTGTTGGTCATCACCGTGTCGAGCCCGGCATTGTCCACGCGCTGCGTGGCGATCTCGGCCGGGTCGAGCGACGGGTCGAGGGTTTCGACATTGATCGACGGGATGATGAAATCGTTATCCAGCGCCAGCAGGCAGTAGATCGCCTCCTGCGCGCCGGTGGCGCCCTGGCTGTGGCCGGTCATCGACTTGGTCGAACTGATCGGCGGCGTGCTGCCTTCGCCGAAGATGCGGCGCACCGCCTCGACCTCGCCCACGTCGCCCACGGGCGTCGAGGTGCCGTGGGCGTTGATGTAGCCCACCTTGCGGTCTTGGGGCAGAGTCGAGAGGGCAAGGCGCATGGCGCGTTCGCCGCCCTCGCCCGAGGGGGCGACCATGTCATGCCCGTCCGAGGTGGCGGCATAGCCCGTGACCTCGGCATAGATCTTGGCGCCGCGGGCGCGGGCATGCTCAAGCTCCTCGAGCACGACCATGCCGCCGCCGCCCGAGATCACGAAGCCGTCGCGGTCGGCGTCGAAGGCGCGCGAGGCGCGTTCGGGTGTGTCGTTATACTTGGCGCTCATCGCGCCCATCGCATCGAACAGGCACGAGAGGGTCCAGTCCAGTTCCTCGCCGCCGCCGGCGAACATCACGTCCTGCTTGCCCATCATGATCTGTTCCGCCGCGTTGCCGATGCAATGCAGCGAGGTCGAGCAGGCCGAGGTGATCGAGTAGTTGATCCCCTTGATCCTGTAGGCGGTGCTGAGATTGGCCGAGATGGTGGAGCTCATGCATTTGGGCACCGCGAAGGGGCCGATCCGCTTGGGGCTGCCCTTGTCCAGAACCGTCTGGTGCGCGGCCAGCATGGCCGAGGTGGACGGCCCGCCCGACCCGGCCACCAGCCCGGTGCGGGGATTGACGATCTCGGCCTCGTCCAGCCCGGCATCGGCGATGGCCTGCGCCATGGCGATATGGGCATAGGCCGCCCCCGGCCCCATGAAGCGCAGCGTGCGCTTGTCCACGTGCTCGGCCACGTCGATCTTCAACGTGCCGGCCACCTGGGAGCGGAAGCCGTGCTGTTTCATCTCTTCGCTGGCTTCGATGCCCGAGCGCCCGGCCTGCAGCGAGGCGAGCACCTCTTGGGCGTTGTTGCCGATGGAGGACACGATCCCCAGACCGGTTACGACGACGCGACGCATGTTGCGCACTCCTTGGCTTGAAATTGTCCAGTCAGCTTTCCGACAGCGCGACCTTCATGTCCTTGACCTGGTAGATCTCTTCCCCGTCGGCCTCGACCCGGCCATCGGCCACGCCCATCGTCAGGCGCCGGGTCTGCACGGCTTTCGTGAAGTCCACGTAATAGGTCAACATCTTGCGGTCGGGCCGGACCATGCCGGTAAGCTTCACCTCGCCAACGCCCAGCGCATAGCCGCGCCCCTGCCAGCCGCGCCAGCCCAGGTTGAACCCGGTCAGTTGCCACAGCGCGTCGAGGCCGAGGCAGCCCGGCATGATCGGGTTGCCCGGGAAGTGGCATTCGAAGAACCACAGGTCGGGATGGATGTCGAATTCGGCCACCACGTGCCCCTTGCCATGCGCCCCGCCATCGGCCGAGATGTCGGTGATCCGGTCCATCATCAGCATGGGCGGTTCGGGCAGCTGCGCGTTGCCGGGGCCGAAAAGCTCTCCGCGTGCGCATTTCAGCAGGTCGTCCTTGTCGAAACTGCTTGGATAATCGGCCATTCAGGCGGCCCCTTTCGTGGCTGTTCGGTTCGGTTGCAAACCCTGTATCACCGGGCCAAAGCACGTTGCAAGCCTGTCAGAGATGCGCGGCGGGGTCGCGGGGCATCGGAATTTGTTTGAAATCATGGGTCTTGGCACCCTATATTATCGGTTGACCGCAAGACAGGGACCAGGATGGACGTGCAAGCAACGAGCCGGGAAACCGAGTGGCTGTCAGAGGCCGGGCTGCGCCCGACGCGGCAGCGCGTGGCGCTGGCGTCCCTGCTGGTGGGCGACGGGCAGCATCGGCACGTGACGGCGGAAAGCCTCTTTGCCGAGGCGCAGCGGCGCGGCGAGAGCGTGTCGCTGGCCACGGTCTACAACACGCTGCGCGCCTTCTGCGATGCGGGGCTGATCCAGGAAGTGACGGTGGACGGGTCGAAAAGCTATTTCGACACCAACACCCATGACCACCCGCATTTCTTCTGGGAGGATGAGGACCGCCTGTCGGACGCGCCGTCCGACGAGCTGGAAATCGCCCGCCTGCCGCAGGCGCCCGAGGGCGCCGAGATCGCCAGCGTGGACGTGGTGATCCGCCTGCGGCGCAAGA
>JAASSQ010000087.1 GCA_021767845.1 Roseovarius sp.
GCCTATGGCAAGGGCTTTCTGATGGTGTCGGCCACGCCGCTGACGCGGTCGTCCTACCACGCGGGCGACGATTTCCAACGCCTGCGGGCCGCACGCCTGGAACGGCTGGGCGAGGCGGGCTGACCGGCGCGCCGCCCTGACGTCGAACGTGAAAAACCGGCCGTGCGATGCGCGGCCGGTCTTGTTTTGACGGCTGGTCAGCGGCTCAGCGGCCCCAGGTGCGCACCGGGCCACAATCCATGTGCACGAAATTTGAACCGGAATACTTGCCGACCCCGCCACCGCGGCAGGCCGTGGCCGCGCGGAACATCTGCTGGACCGAGCGGGACTGCAGCCGCAGGTCCGCGGCCTGGCCGCGCAAGTGACGCGAATTCTTGGCCACCCCGCTGGACCGGCTGCGCAGCATCGCGTTGGTCTTGGGGCTGCGGTAGCCGGACAGAAGCATGTAGGGCTCGTTCACATCCATCAGGTTATGCGCCGCCGCCATGATGTCGATCGTGCGCAGGTCGATGTCGTGGACGTCATTGGTGCGCCAGTCGCGCATGAAAAGGGCGATTTCCCTGACGGCGTCGCGGATGTAATCACCTTCGATCCAGTAGATCGTGTCGATGCTTTCGCCAGTTCGGGGGGATGTCATCCGCAGCCGGCGGATGTCACCCGCGCCCCGCAGAAACCCGGCGGCTTTGGAGTAGGTCGGTGTCGCTGCAACTGCACTGGCTGCAAAGGCCCCCAGCAGCGCGCGCCGCGTCATGCCCGTAGAGCTGAATTCTGTCATATGATTAGCGCCTGTCCCGTCGCTTGCCCGTTAGATGCCGCTATCGAGCGGCTTGCTCAAATTCCCCAAGTGCGGGATTTGTATGCCACAAAGGGAATCATGGACCAAGTGGGATTTGTCGAAAATCCTGTCGATCAAGGTTTTTCGGCAGTTTTTCGCGCAAATCCGGGTCCATGTGTCGTTTTCGCCAAGTGGGTGATGCCTTCGCACCGCATCTGCAAGCCCCGTGCCAGGGTCATCAAGAATTGAATGGACAATTCCCTGCGACCCCCGGAAAACTGCCAGTATATGAACGTGCAACGGACGATTTATTGGGGAAACGCGATGCCGACGATGCTTGCCGCGGGGCCTAGGGTTCTTTTTCTGGGGGCGCTGGTTTTTCTTGTCACCACGTTTTCGGGGGCCCCTAAGGCCGAGGCACAAGCGCAGGTCACAGCCTTCAAGCAAGCGGTCGCCGAGGCTGCCGCGCGCGACCGCGATATTGCGGCGTTTTATCGGGAAAACGGCTATACCCCGCTTTGGACCGGATCGTCGGCCAAGGACAGAAAACGCCGCGCCGCCTTGTTCGAGGCGATCGACATGGCGGGCGATCACGGCCTGCCTGAGGCGCGGTATGATGCCGAGGGCTTCAAGGCGCAGTTGCGCTCAGCCCGCAGCGCCCGCGATCTGGGGCTGGCCGAGGTCGCGCTCAGCCGGGCGTTCCTGCGGCTTGCGCGCGAGATGCAGACCGGCGCATTGATCCCCGGACGGGTCGTCGCTGATATCAAGCGCCAGGTGCCCTACCGCGAGCGGCGATCCTATCTCGAAGGATTTGCCCAAAGCAGCCCGCGCGCCTTTTTTCGCGCCTTGCCGCCGCAAAACAACGAATATGCCCGCCTGATGAAGGAAAAGCTGCGTCTGGAACGGCTCATGGCGCAGGGCGGCTGGGGGGCGCAAGTGTCGGCCGAGGCCCTGAAACCGGGCCAGAGCGGTCCGGCCGTCGTGAGCTTGCGCAACCGGCTCTTCGCAATGGGCTTCCTGGGGCGCTCCGCGACGGGCGTCTATGACGAAACTCTGCTGCACGCCGTCCAGAGGTTCCAGATCGCGCATGGCCTGACCGCCGATGGTGTCGCCGGGCCGGAAACCCTGCGCGCCATCAACACGCCCGTTGAAGACCGGTTGAAATCGGTCCTTGTGGCGATGGAGCGGGAACGCTGGCTGAACCAGCCCAGGGGCGACCGCCACATCCTTGTCAACCTCGCCGATTTCCACGCGCGGGTCTATGATCACGGCAGCCTGACCTTCGAGACGCGCGCCGTGGTGGGCAAGAACAGCGACGGCCGTCGCAGCCCTGAGTTTTCGGACGTGATGGAACACATGGTCATCAATCCGACATGGCATGTGCCGCGCTCCATCGCGGTCAAGGAATACCTGCCCAAGATGAAGCGCAACCGCAACGCGGCAAGCCACCTGCGGCTCTACAACAGCCGCGGCCAGCAGGTCAGCCGCGGGGCGGTCAATTTCAACGCCTACAACGCGTCGAATTTCCCGTTCGCGATCAAGCAGCCCCCGTCGCCGCGCAATGCGCTTGGGCTGGTGAAGTTCATGTTCCCGAACAAATACAACATCTACCTGCACGACACGCCGGCAAAGAACCTCTTTGAACGCCAGACGCGCGCCTACAGCCACGGCTGCATCCGCTTGCAAAAACCGTTCGAGCTGGCCTACACGCTTCTGGCCCCGCAGGAGGCGGACCCGAGGGCCAAGTTCCATTCGATCCTTGATACCGGGCGCGAAACCAAGGTGGAGCTGGAGAAACACGTGCCGGTGCACATCATCTACCGCACCGCGTTCACCCGGCCGAAAGGCCCGATGCAGTATCGCCCGGATGTCTATGGGCGGGACGCGCGGATCTGGGCGGCTTTGGAACAGGCAGGGGTTTCGCTGCGCGCGGTTCAGGGCTAAACCACACCCCGAACGAAGGGGAAGTGCATGTCCTACACCATCCAGCAGATCGCAGACGCGCTTGGGGCGGCGGCCCTTGGCGCCGTCGAGTATCGGATCGACGCCGTGGCGGAACCCGCCGAGGCCGGCGCGCGGGATCTGGCGCTGGCGATGAAGCCCGAATATGCCGACCAGCTTGGCAAGGGCGGCGCGCGCGCCGCAATGCTTTGGGATGGCGCGGACTGGCAGGCGCTCGGGCTCGAGGCGGCCATCGTCGCGCCGCGCCCCCGGTTCGCGCTGGCGGGGCTGTCGGCGATGATGGACCCCGGACAGGGCTGGGGCGGCGGCGTGCACCCCTCGGCCGTGATCGACCCGTCGGCCAAGCTGGCCGAGGATGTGGCTGTCGGACCGCAGGCCGTGATCTGCGCCGGTGCCCGGATCGGCGCCGGAAGCGTGATCGGACCGCAATGCTTTGTCGGCACGGATGCCGTGCTGGGCCAAGACGCGTTCCTGCGCGAAGCCGTGCGGATCTCCGCGCGGGTGCAAATCGGCGACCGTTTCATCGCGCAGCCCGGTGCGGTGATCGGCGGCGACGGGTTTTCCTTCGTCACGCCCGAAGTGTCGGGCGTCGAACGCGCGCGCCAGACCCTGGGCGACCAGGGCGACGTGACCAGCCAATCCTACGCCCGCATCCACAGCCTTGGCGGCGTCAGCATCGGCAACGATGTCGAGATCGGCTGCAACGCCTGTATCGACCGCGGCACGGTCCGCGACACCCGCATCGGGGATGGCACGAAAATCGACAACCTCGTGCAGGTCGGTCACAACGTGGTGGTGGGCCGCGACACCCTGCTGTGCGGGCAGGTCGGGATCGGTGGATCGGCGGTGATCGGTGACAATGTGGTGCTGGCAGGGCAAACCGGCGTCGGCGACAATCTGTTCATCGGGGACAACGTGATTACCGGTGGTGGCACCAAGGTTCTGGCCAACATTCCCGCCGGCCGCGTGATGCTGGGCTATCCGGCGATGAAGATGGACAGCCAGATGGAAGTCTACAAGGGCCTGCGCCGGCTCAAGCGGCTTTTCGCGGACGTGGCGGAGCTCAAGAAAACTGTTTCAAAGCCCGGTCAGAGTGACTAAATCCATTCGCGACCAACCAGGAAGGCAACTGGGATGAGCAGCATCAAGGACCGCGTAATCGGGATCATCGCCGAACAGGCCGTGCTGGAGCCGTCGGACGTGACCATGGACAGCACGCTCGAGGATCTGGGAATCGACAGCCTCGGGCTGGTCGAAAGCATCTTCGCGATCGAGGAAGAGTTCGACATCTCGGTGCCGTTCAACGCCAACGCCCCCGAGGAAAGCGATTTCGACATCTCCTCGGTCGCCTCGCTCATCTCGGGCATCGAGAAACTGATCGAAGAGCAGTCGTGAAACGGGTGGTCATCACCGGCGCCGGGACGATCAACGCGCTCGGCCACGACGTGCCCCAGACGCTTGAGGCGATGCGCGAGGGACGTTGTGGCATTGGCGAACTGGAGTTTCGCGATGTGGAGAGGCTGGCGATCCGCATCGGCGGGCAGGTGCGCGGCTACGAGGCCGAGGAGCGGTTCAACCGCCAGCAGCTTGCCCTTTATGACCGTTTCACCCAGTTCACCCTGATCGCCGCGCGCGAGGCGATCGCGCAGGCGGGGCTGGAGTTTTCCGGCGATCTGGCGGCCCGCTGCGGTGTCGTGCTGGGCAATTCGGGCGGCGGGATGACCACGCTGGATGAGAACTATCGCTCGGTCTACGAAGACGGCAAGAACCGGGTGCATCCCTTCGTCGTGCCCAAGCTGATGAACAACGCCGCGGCCAGCCATGTCTCGATGGAGTTCAACCTCAAGGGGCCCAGCTTCACGGTTTCGACGGCCTGCGCCTCGTCCAATCACGCGATGGCCCAGGCGTTCCAGATGGTGCATGGCGGCATGACCCCGGTGATGATCACCGGCGGGTCGGAATCCATGCTGTGCTTCGGCGGGGTCAAGGCGTGGGAAGGACTGCGCGTCATGTCGAAGGATGGCTGCCGGCCGTTCTCGGCCAACCGCAACGGCATGGTGCAGGGCGAAGGCGCGGGGATATTCGTTTTCGAGGAATACGAGCACGCCTGCGCCCGCGGCGCCGAGATCCTTGCCGAGGTGGCGGGCTATGCCATGTCCTCGGACGCCGCCGACATAGTGATGCCATCGAAACAGGGTGCCGCCCGCGCGATCAAGGGCGCGCTGGCCGATGCGCGGCTGGAGGCCTCGCAGGTGGGCTACATCAACGCTCACGGCACCGGCACGGCGGCCAACGACAAGACCGAAAGCGCCGCGGTGGCCGACGTGTTCGGTGGCCATGCCGACAAGCTGATGATCTCCTCCACCAAGTCGATGCATGGCCACCTGATCGGCGGCACCGGCGCGGTCGAGTTGCTTGCCTGCATCATGGCGGTGCGCGACGGGGTGATCGCGCCGACCATCGGCTACGACGAACCCGACCCCGAATGCGCGCTGGATGTTGTGCCGAACGAGGCGCGCGAGGCAAAGGTCGATGTGGCCTTGTCCAACGCCTTCGCCTTCGGTGGGCTGAACGCGGTGCTTGCGCTCAAGCGTTTCGCGTGACCGCCGCCCGTTCGGGCACCGATACCGACACGAAAAAGGCGCCGCGCGGTCTGCGCGGCGCCTGTTCTTCGAGAGGCCGGAACGGCCCGATCAGTTCTGAACGGTGCTGACGTTGTCATAGGCGGCGGTGAACCCGTCCAGCGATACCGGAATATCCACCGTCTGGTTCGGGGCCTGCGCCGGCACGATCTGCAACTGCGCCTGCACCCCGGCCTTGAAGGCCGCCACATCGGCATTGGTCAGCCCTATCCGGGCGAAACAGCCGACCATGTTGCAGAACGAATAGGTGTAGGTCTTCGCGCGCCCGCCATCGACCGAGATTTTCAGGTTCTCGGGCAGCAGGGTGCCCAGCGGCACGACGATCGTGGCACCCGCTTCGGCCTGTTGGCCCTCGGGCAGGCGGAACAGGCTGAACTCGGCCACCGGATTGCCGTTTTCCTCGGTCAGAAGCTGATACATTTGGCACGGGTCTTCCTCGGCCTCGCTGCGGAAGCACTTGAGCTGCCAATCCCCGTATTCTTCCTTGATGTAGGTCGGGTTGTCCTCTTCGCTGCGGCCCATGTCCAGCCCCGGCGCAGCCTCGGATTGCTCGGGGGCCTCGGTCTCCGCTTCACTGGCCGCGGCGTCGCCTTCGGCCGATTCATCCTGCGCGACAGCAGGGGTGGCCAGCGCCATCAGCGCGATCAAGGGAAGGGTCTTAAGTTTTCTGGGCATTGCGTCCCCGCGATGTTGATTGTGAAATCTCGGCGGCCCTCTAGCATGATGCCGGGCCGGTGTCAGGATAAAACCCGACGCCAACTACCGGCGCAAGGCGAAATCCCGCCATGCCCGCGCCCGCAAACGAAAAGGTGCTTGCGGCTGGAGCGTGGTGTTTCAGAGGGGCGAAAAGGGCCGTGCCAAGGCCGTTGCCGGCCCTGAAAAACGGAAAAGAGACCTCGCGGTCTCTTCCCCTTTATCTCCCTGCCGGACCGGCCGACTTAGTTATTGAGGAAACGCTAGGACAGTTATCGCTATCCGTCAACAGGGTAACGCGACCAATTGATGCACGAAAAAAGCCGCGCCCGAGGGCGCGGCCAGTCTGACAGGGAGGAAGTCACCCCGGGCCAGAGGACATGACGCCCGGGAACGAGATTCACAGTGGCAGCAAAAGGTTAAGATTGTATGGTCACAACGTGACGCAACAAGGGCCGGGGGCGCGACGTGGAAAATCAGCTATTCATCGGGGGTGGTGGCGAAGGCTACGGGGTGAGGCAAGAGCTGGCGATGAAATACGCCAACCGGCACGGCCTGATCGCCGGGGCCACCGGCACCGGCAAGACCGTCACGCTGCAGATCATGGCCGAGGGGTTCTCGGCGGCCGGGGTTCCGGTTTTCCTGTCGGACGTGAAGGGCGATCTGTCGGGGCTCGTGACTTCGGGGCGGGCGGATTTCAAGTTGCATGATGCCTTCATGAAACGCGCGCGCAGCATCGGGTTCACCGATTATGCCTATGCCAGCTTTCCCGTCACCTTCTGGGATCTCTTCGGGGAGCAGGGCCACCCGGTGCGCACGACCGTCGCGGAAATGGGGCCGCTGCTGCTCAGCCGCCTGATGGATCTCAGCGAGGCGCAGGAAGGCATCATGAACATCGCCTTCCGCGTGGCCGACGAAGAGGGGATGCCGCTGCTGGACCTCAAGGACTTGCAGTCGCTTCTGGTCTGGGTGGGGGAAAACCGCGATCAGCTGTCGCTGCGCTATGGCAATGTCTCCCCGCAATCGGTGGGTGCGATCCAGCGTCAGCTTCTGGTCCTTGAAAACCAGGGCGCGACGGGGTTCTTCGGGGAACCCGCGCTCGATCTGGGCGACCTGATGAAAACCGCCCCCGACGGGCGCGGGCAGATCAACATCCTTGCCGCCGACAAGCTGATGGGCTCACCCCGGCTTTACGCGACCTTCCTGCTGTGGCTGTTGTCGGAACTCTTCGAGACCCTGCCCGAGGTGGGCGACCCCGAGAAACCCCGGCTGGTCTTTTTCTTCGATGAGGCGCATCTGCTGTTCGACGATGCGCCCGGCGCGCTGGTGGACAAGGTGGAACAGGTGGCGCGGCTGATCCGGTCCAAGGGGGTCGGGGTCTATTTCATCACTCAGAACCCCGACGACGTGCCCGAAGACATCCTGGGCCAGCTGGGCAACCGTGTTCAGCACGCCCTGCGCGCCTTTACCGCGCGCGATCGCAGGGCGCTCAAGCGGGCGGCCGAAACCTACCGGCCGAACCCGCGCTTCGATACCGCCGATGCGATCCGCGACGTGGGCGTGGGCGAGGCGGTGACCTCGCTGCTCGAAGCCAAGGGCGCGCCGGGCGTGGTGGAACGCACGCTCATTCGCCCGCCGTCCTCGCAGCTTGGGCCGATCGACCCGGACACGCGCCGCGCGGTGATCGCGGCCTCGCCGGTGGCCGGGAAATACGAAACCGTGCTCGACCGGGAATCTGCCTATGAAATCCTTGCCGCGCGGGCCAAGCAGGCCGCCGCCGAGGCCGAAGCCGCCGAAACCGAGGCCGAGGAAGACGCCTCTGCCGCCCAACGCGAATTCAACGCGGCGCGGCGCTATTCGGGCAAGCGTGTCAGCCGCTCAAGCGCGCGCACATCCGATGCCGGGCTGGGCCGCACGATCGGCAGGGCCCTCACCGAGGCCGTGGTCAGCGAACTGAAGGGCACCACGGGGCGCCGCATCGTGCGCGGCATCCTTGGCGGGCTGTTCAAGGGCCGCTAGCAGGACACCAAGTCGTCCAGCAACGCGGCATACATCGTCCGGGCACGCCGCACGCGCGAGTCGGACAGCGATGGTGTCTCGACCCGGATCAGCGCCTCGACACCCAGCATGAACGGCAGTATCAGGCGGCGTTCGGCCTCGGTCAGGGCGAAGACCTCGGTAAAGGCGTCCAGCCCGGCGCCATCCACCCCCAGAACGCGCCGCCCCGAAGGCACCACCCCGCGCCGCCCCATATGCATCAGGAACCGCGCCATATCCTTGTAAATCGGCATCCGCCCCGACCCGCCGGTGTCGATCCCGGTCAGGCGGTCGTACTGCGAGATCAGGTTGTTGGGGTGGAAATCGCCGTGACAGACCGCGCTGCGCCACTCCAACCCCTCGATCCGGTGCGCCAGCCGGGTCAGTTCGGTCAGGATGGGCGCCTCCAGCTTGCGCAGCTTGCCGAAGGGCTGCGTGCTGGCGGCCCGCTCGGCCCGCTTCAGCCACCCAAGCGGCCGGGCAGAGGTCCAGCTTTCGGTGCTGTCGGTATATCGGCGAAGCCATTGCGCCGCCGGTCGGAAAAAGCCCTCGGCTTCGGCTGTGTTGTTGTGTCGGATGCGCCTTAGCAGCGGTGTGCCCGCCACCAGTTCCACCGCGATCAGTCGCTGCGCGGGCGCATGAAACAGAGGCTCGCAGATGCGAAAGCGCTTGCCCTGCATGTCCGGCCAGGCCCGCTGCAACTCGGCCATTTCGCGCGCCGCCGCGTCGCCATGCGGATCGAGAAACATCCGCCAGACGCAGTCGCGCTCGCCGAACCGGCCCCGGAAAATCGCCCGCTTGCCGGGCACCAGCCGCAGCATGTCCCCCAGGTCCGCCCGTGCCATTTCGGAAGGGTGCGCCGCGCGGGCGGCCTCGAACTGCTCGGCAACCGCCAGAATCTCGGCCATGTCCGGGCTGGTGTCCTGCGATGGGGCGCGTGTCATGGTCAGACCATTCCGCAGCCACATCGGGGCGTCAACCGAATTGAACCCGCCCGCGCGGCCCGATAAGGTGCGCGCACAATGCCCATGCAGAAACAGGATCAACCCGATGACCGAAACGCCCGTTGCCGAAATGTCGTTCGAGGACGCGATGAAGGAACTTGAAGAGGTCGTGGGCAAGCTCGAACGCGGCGATGTGGCGCTCGAGGACTCGATCAAGCTCTATGAACGCGGCGCCAAGCTGAAGAAACGCTGCGAGGCCAAGCTCAAGGAGGCCGAGGAAAAGGTCGCCGCGATCACCCTCGATGGTGATGGCACGCCCACCGGAACGCGCCCCGTCGAAGGCCTCTGATCGCATGGACGGCGCAGGCTCCGGGCAGGCCGCCCGGGTTCAAGCGCATCTCGATGCCGTGCTGGAACCGTTCGGAAATGGAACGGTGGCGCAGGCGATGCGCTACGCAGTGTCGGGCGGCAAGCGCGTGCGCGCGCGGCTGGTTCTGGATGGCGCGCGCCTGCACGGCGTGGCCGAGGACCGCGCGCTATGGCCCGCCGCCGCGATCGAGGCGATGCACGCCTACAGCCTCGTGCATGACGATCTGCCCTGCATGGACGATGATGACCTGCGCCGCGGCCAGCCCACGGTGCATGTCCGCTGGGACGAGGCGACCGCCGTTCTGACAGGTGACGCGCTGCAATCGCTGGCTTTCGAGATGGCCTCCCATCCCGAGGGCGCCGACACCGCACAGGCCCGCGCCGATCTTGCGCTGACACTGGCGCGCGCGGCCGGCGGGCAGGGGATGGTGCTGGGTCAGGCGCTCGACATCGCGGCGGAAACCGCCGACCGCCCGCTCACGCTCGACGAGATCACGTATCTTCAGGCCGGCAAGACCGGCGCGCTGATCGAATGGGCGGCCTGCGCGGGGCCGCGCATGGCGCTGGCCGATCCCGGCCCGCTGTCGGCCTATGCGCAGGCGCTCGGGCTGGCCTTCCAGATCCAGGATGACGTGATCGACGCCACCGGCGATGCCGCCGCCGCCGGCAAGGCCGTGGGCAAGGACGCGGCGGCCGGCAAGGCGACCTTCGTGTCGCTTCTGGGGCTCGCGGCCGCGCAATCGCGCGCGCGCACCCTTGTTGACCGCGCCTGCGACGCGCTATCTGGCTACGGTAAGGACGCCGAGAGCTTGCGGGCGCTCGCCCGCTTCGT
Source organism: Roseovarius sp. (assembly GCA_021767845.1). Taxonomy (GTDB): domain Bacteria; phylum Pseudomonadota; class Alphaproteobacteria; order Rhodobacterales; family Rhodobacteraceae; genus Roseovarius. The sequence continues at coordinate 10,255 of JAASSQ010000087.1, forward strand.
TATCTCGCGTCAAAGCTGAGTTCTGCCCCGGGGAGGGGGCTCGCCAAGATGTCGCACCGGCCCAAGACACCCCTGCTGGACGAGGTCCAGTCGCCCGCCGATCTCAAGCGGTTTTCCGACGCGCAGCTGGTCCAGCTGGCCCATGAATTGCGGGCCGAGACCATCTCGGCAGTGTCCGAGACCGGCGGTCACCTGGGCGCGGGGCTGGGCGTGGTGGAGCTCACCGTGGCGCTGCACGCGATCTTCGACGCGCCCCGCGACAAGATCATCTGGGACGTGAGCCACCAAAGCTATCCTCACAAGATCCTGACCGGCCGCCGTGACCGCATCCGCACCCTGCGCCAGAAGGGCGGGCTGAGCGGCTTCACCAAGCGCACCGAGTCGCCCTACGATCCCTTCGGCGCCGCGCACAGCTCCACCTCGATCAGCGCGGCGCTCGGCTTTGCCGTGGCCCGCGATCTCGGCGGTGCCAGCGAGACCGGCCACGGTGACGCGATCGCGGTGATCGGCGACGGGGCGATGTCGGCCGGCATGGCCTTCGAGGCGATGAACAACGCCGGCCACCTGAACAAGCGCCTGATCGTCATCCTGAACGACAACGAGATGTCCATCGCCCCGCCGGTGGGCGCGCTCAGTTCCTATCTTTCTCGGCTCTACGCCGGCGAGCCGTTCCAGGAATTCAAGGCCGCGGCCAAGGGCGCGGTCTCGCTCCTGCCGCCGCCTTTCCAGGAAGGCGCGCGGCGCGCCAAGGACATGCTCAAGGGCCTGACGGTGGGCGGCACGCTCTTCGAGGAACTGGGCTTTTCCTATATCGGTCCCATCGACGGGCACGACATGGACCAGCTTCTGCCCGTTCTGCGCACCGTGCAGGCCCGCGCCACCGGCCCGACGCTGATCCACATCACGACGAAGAAGGGCAAGGGCTACGCCCCCGCCGAAACCCGCAGCGATGGCGGCCATGCCACCGCCAAGTTCGACGTGGTCACCGGCGAGCAGAA
>JAASSQ010000088.1 GCA_021767845.1 Roseovarius sp.
ATGGAGGTGCGGGGGATGCCGCTTAGCGCGCTGATCGTGCCCGCCGACCGCGACCGGCTGGCCGATCTGCTGGTCGATCTGTTCGACCGGCCCGCGGGGCTGACCCTGACGCTGGCCGCCGAGGGCGGGATCGGGCGACCGCCGCTGGCCGGGCGCATGATGATCCTGCCGCTGCGCAGCGACCTGGGCGATGTGTCGCGCGCGCTGGGGTGCCTTGTGACCGACGGCGATCCCGGCCGCACGCCGCGCCGCTTCGGCATCGAAAGCGTGCGCATCGACCCGATTGACGCGGCGGCGGGTGCGCCTGCCCCGGTTCCCGGATCGGTGACGGGTGTCACCGGCGACCGGATGCGCCCGGTGCGAGCCGCGCGCCTGCGGGCGGAGCGTCCCTATCTGCGGCTGGTCAGCAGCGACGAGGGATAAGGCGGGGCGGGTGGTGCCCGCCCCTGACAAACGCGATGCGCCCGACCCATCGGGGCCGGGCGCATTCGATTTGCCGGACTCAGCGGCCTGCGCGGATCAGACCGCGCGCATCGCGTCCTTGCCGTTTTCGCGGTTGGCGACCAGTTCCTCGGCCACCAGGAAGGCCAGTTCCAGCGACTGGCTGGCGTTGAGGCGCGGGTCGCAGGCGGTGTGATAGCGATCCGACAGGCTGTCTTCGCCAAGCGCGCGCATGCCCCCGGTGCATTCGGTCACGTCCTGGCCCGTCATCTCGAAATGCACGCCGCCGGGGATCGTGCCTTCGGCGCGGTGGATGCCGAAGAATTCCTGCACCTCGCGCAGCACGTTTTCAAAGGGCCGCGTCTTGTAGCCGGTGGCGGACTTGATCGTGTTGCCGTGCATCGGGTCGCAGACCCAGACCACGTTGGCGCCCTCGTCCTGCACCGTCTTGATGAGGCGCGGCAGGTGATCGCCGACCTTGCCCGCGCCGAACCGCGCGATGAGGGTCAGGCGGCCCGCCTCGTTCTCGGGGTTGAGGGTGGCCATCAGGCGCTTGAGGTCGTCGGGCTCCATGCTGGGGCCGCATTTCAGGCCGATCGGGTTGAGCACGCCGCGCGCGAACTCGACATGCGCGCCATCGGGCTGGCGAGTGCGGTCGCCGATCCAGATCATGTGGCCCGACCCGGCCAGCCATTTGCCGGACGTGGAATCGAGCCGCGTCAGCGCCTCTTCGTATTCCAGCAGAAGCGCCTCGTGGCTGGTGTAGAATTCCACCGTGCCCAGTTCGTGCTGGGTTTCGGCGGTCAGGCCGGCGGCAGCCATGAAATCCAGCGTGTCCTGGATGCGGCTGGCCATCTCGCGGTATTTTGCCGCCTTGGCATCGTCGGTGAACCCCAGCGTCCAGGAATGCACCCGGTTGATGTCGGCAAAGCCGCCCGTCGAGAAGGCGCGCAGCAGGTTCAGAGTGGCCGCCGCCTGCGTGTAGGCCTGCAGCATCTTCTGCGGGTCGGGGGTGCGCGCCTCGGGCGTGAAGGCGAGATCGTTGATGATGTCGCCGCGGTAGCTGGGCAGCTCGATCCCGTCCACGGTTTCGGTGGGCGCGCTGCGGGGCTTGGCGAACTGGCCGGCCATGCGGCCCACCTTGACCACCGGAACCTTGGCCCCGTAGGTCAGCACCATCGCCATCTGCAGCATCACCTTGAAGGTGTCGCGGATCGCATCGGCGCTGAACTGGTCGAACGCCTCGGCGCAGTCGCCGCCCTGCAGCAGGAACGCCTCACCGCGCGCGGCGGCGCCGAGCTGGCGCTTGAGGCGGCGCGCCTCGCCGGCGAAGACGAGCGGCGGATACTGCGACAGGCGCGCCTCGACCTCGGCCAGGGCCTCTTTGTCGGTATAGTCGGGCATCTGGACCCGCGGTTTGGCACGCCAGTCTGATTTATGCCACTCGCTCATCTTCTTTCTCCGCTTGCAGGCTTTCGGAACCATTCCTATACAAAACCGGACGTGCAGATACCATATGCGATTTGCGGACGATCACGCAAAGGCCGGGTTTGCCGTCACGTGTCGAAACGCTTGTGACAGCTGCGCCGGACCGGGGGGCGCAGCGGGGGGACCGCGACAGGATGCAGCCACCGACCACCACCGTTCCCGTGGACGCGCCCAAGGCGCCGCGCCGTTTCGTGTTCGTCCTGCTGGACAACTTCACGCTGCTTTGTTTCGCGGCCGCCGTGGACAGTTTGCGGATCGCCAACCGCATGGCGGGGCAGGAGCTTTACACCTGGACGCTGGCCACCGAGGCCGAGAACCGGCGGGTTCGCTGTTCGGCCGGGGCGCTGTTCGAGACCGACATCTCGCTGGACGAGTTGAGCCGGGATGACACGGTCGTGATCTGCGGCGGCACGGACGTGCAGGCGGCCACCACCAAGAAGCTGCTGAACTGGATGCGGCGCGAGGCGCGGCGCGGCCTCAAGATCGCGGGGCTGTGCACCGCGGCCTATGCCATGGCGCGCGCGGGGCTTCTCGATGGCAAGAAGGCCACGACCCACTGGGAAAACCACGACAGTTTCACCGAGGAGTTCGACGAGGTCGAACTGACCAAGTCGGTCTTCGTGAGCGACGGCAACCGGATGACGACCGCCGGGGGCACCTCGTCGATCGACCTTTTTCTGAAGATCATCGCGGACGATCATGGCGAGAAGCTGGCCAATGCGGTGGCCGATCAGCTGATCTACAGCTCGATCCGCACCGACCAGGACACCCAGCGGCTGAGCGTGCCGACGCGGATCGGCGTGCGCCACCCCAAGCTGAGCCAGGTGATCCAGATGATGGAGGCCAATATCGAGGAGCCGATCAGCCCCTCGCTTCTGGCCAAGGAAGTTGGCATGTCCACCCGGCAGCTGGAACGGCTGTTCCGGCGCTACCTGAACCGCAGCCCGAAGCGGTATTACATGGAATTGCGGCTGCAGAAGGCGCGCAACCTGCTGATGCAGACCGACATGACGGTGATCAACGTGGCGCTGGCCTGCGGCTTTGCCAGCCCGTCGCATTTCTCGAAATGCTACCGGGCGCATTACAACACGACGCCTTACCGCGAGCGCGGCGCGCAAGCGACGCGGCTGAGTATCTGAAGGTTGCGAGGCGGGGGCTCTGCCCCCGTCGCCCTCGCGGGCGACTCCCCCGAGGTATTGGGCGCCAGATGAAGATCAGCCGGGCGTGATGCGATAGAGCGCGCCCTGCCCGACCGACAGGAACCAGATCGCCCCGTCGGGCCCTTCGCGGATGTCGCGCACCCGCAGGGTGTCGGGCGTGGAGATCTGTTCGGCCTCGGTCAGCGGGTCGCCGGAGAGCCGCGAGATGTAATCGAACTTGAGCGAGCCGATGAAGATATGCCCGCGCCACTCGGGGAAAAGCGCGCCGGAATAGATCATCATGCCCGACGGCGCGATCGAGGGATCCCAGTAGAAGGCGGGCTGTTCCATGCCCGGCTTGGACGTGCCCTCGCCGATCTTGGCGCCGGAATAATGCGTGCCGTAGGAAATCACCGGCCAGCCGTAATTGGCGCCCTTGCGGATGCGGTTGACCTCGTCACCGCCGCGCGCGCCGTGTTCGACCACCCAGAGATCGCCCTGCAGATCGAGCGCCGCGCCTTGCGGGTTGCGGTGGCCGTAGGACCAGATCTCGGGTTGCGCGCCGGATTGGCCGGTGAAGGGGTTGCCGGCGGGCACCGCGCCGTCGCGCGCGATCCGCAGCACCGCGCCGTTCTCGCGCCCGAGATCCTGCGCCGAGGGCCGGTCGCCCCGGTCGCCGGTGGTGACGAACAGGTTGCCGTCGGGCGACTCGACCAGGCGCGAGCCGAAATGCCGCCCGCCCGAGGAGCCAGGGGTCATTTCCCAGATCACCTGCCAGTCGGTGAGGCTGCGGTTGTCGGGGGCAAGCCGCGCGCGGGCCACCGCCGTGCCCGCGCCGCCCCCGTCCTGCGGCCTGGCATGGGTGAAGAAGAGCGTGCGCGAGCGGTTGAAATCGCGCGGCACCAGCACGTCGAGCAGCCCGCCCTGCCCCACGGCGGCGATGGGCCCGAGCCCCGTCACCTGGTGGCGGGTGCCGTCCGTCAGCCGCCACAGCCGCCCGCCGCGTTCGGTGACCAGCAGGCTGCCATCGGGCAGGAAGCCCACCGACCAAGGCGCGTCGAACCCGTCGGCGATGCGGGTGATCTTGAGCGGGCCCGCGCTGCTGTCCTGTGCGAGCGCGGGGAGCGGGGCGAGAGCGAGGGCCAGAAGGGCGGCGGCGAGATGGCGGAACATGGGGGCCTCCTGTCAGGGTGACGGCCCTTTTGATGTTGGGGCTGGCTGCCGCAGCGTCAATCCCGTGCCGGGAAAGGCGACGGCCGCCGGCCTGTTCATATTCCCTTGCTTTTCGGGCCGGGAGGAATACGGTCCCGTTCGGAGATTTGTTCTGAACAGGGAGAGACCACATGAAAAAGTTCCTGATGGCCACCGCCGCCGCCGCGCTGAGTGCCGGTGCGGCCAGCGCCGACGACCATGCCGTCAAGGTCGGCATCATCCTGGGCTTCACCGGCCCGATCGAATCGCTGACGCCGCACATGGCGGGCGGCGCCGAGATGGCGATGAGCGAAGTCACCGAGAGCGGCAAGCTGCTGGGCGGCAAGGCCGTGGAGCCCGTGCGCGCGGATTCGACCTGCATCGACGCCGGCGCCGCCAGTGCCGCCGCCGAGCGCCTGATCACCGCCGAGGGCGTCAAGGGCATCATGGGCGCGGATTGTTCCGGCGTGACCGGCGCGGTCCTGTCCAACGTCGCAGTGCCCAACGGGATGGTGATGATCTCGCCCTCGGCCACCTCGCCCGCCCTGTCGGATGCCGAGGATGACGGGCTGTTCTTCCGCACCGCGCCGTCGGATGCGCGCCAGGGAGAGGTTCTGGCGCAGGTGCTGATGGATCGCGGGATCGAGTCCGTGGCCGTGACCTATACCAACAACGACTATGGCAAGGGCCTGGCCGACAGCTTCGCCGCCGCCTACGAGGCCGCGGGCGGCGAGGTGACCACCACCGCCGCGCATGAGGACGGCAAGGCCGACTACTCGGCCGAGGTGGGCGCGCTGGCCGCCGCGGGCGGCGACGCGCTGGTCGTGGCCGGCTACGTGGACCAGGGCGGTCCGGGCGTGATCCGCGCCTCGCTCGATTCGGGGGCGTTCGACCGGTTCGTGCTGCCCGACGGGATGATCGGCTCGGCGCTGGAGGACACGTTCGGCGACGAGATCGACGGCTCGGTCGGCACCGTGCCGGGCACCGAAAGCCCCGGCGCCGACAAGATGCTGGAGATGGCCGAGGCCGCGGGCATCGACGGCACCAGCCCTTATGTCGGCGAAAGCTACGACGCCGCGGCGCTGATCCTGCTGGCGATGCAGGCAGCCGGTTCGGTGGAGCCGGGCGATTACAAGGCCAGCATCATGGACGTGGCCAACGCGCCGGGCGAAGAGATCTTTCCCGGTGAGCTGGGCAAGGCGCTGGAGATCCTGGCCGGGGGCGGCGACATCGACTATGTCGGCGCGACCGACGTGGAGCTGATCGGGCCGGGCGAAAGCGCCGGATCCTACCGCGAGATCGTGATCGAGGACGGCGAGCTGACCACGGCAGGCTATCGCTGAGCCGCGCCATGGCGTAAAAACAGGCAGCCCGGGGATGGACTCCCCGGGCTGTTTCAATAAAAGGCCATGCGCAACGCGGGGCCGGACCGGGGGATGGACGGGCGATGATCACTGTCGAGAACCTTCACAAGCATTTCGGGGGCTTTCATGCCGTCGATGGCGCCAGCCTGACGATTGGCGAGGGCACGATCACCGGGCTGATCGGCCCCAACGGCGCGGGCAAGACAACGCTGTTCAACGTGATCGCGGGCGTGCTGCCGCCTACCTCGGGGCGGGTGACGATGGCGGGTGAGGACATCACCGGCCTGCCGCCGCACGCGCTGTTTCACAAAGGGCTGTTGCGGACCTTCCAGATCGCGCACGAGTTCGGGTCGATGACCTGCCGGGAGAACCTGATGATGGTGCCGGGCGGGCAATCGGGCGAGACGCTGTGGAACACCTGGTTCGGCCGCAAGCGCATCGCCGAGGAGGAACGCGCCCTGCGCGCCAAGGCCGACGAGGTGCTGGAGTTCCTGACGATCGAACACCTGGCCGATCAGCGCGCGGCCGAGGTGTCGGGCGGGCAGAAGAAGCTGCTGGAACTGGGCCGCACGATGATGGTGGATGCGCAGATCGTGTTCCTGGACGAGGTGGGCGCTGGCGTGAACCGGACGCTTCTGAACACCATCGGCGAGGCGATCCTGCAATTGAACCGCGAGCGCGGCTATACCTTCGTCGTGATCGAGCATGACATGGATTTCATCGGCCGGATCTGCGACCCGGTCATCTGCATGGCCGAGGGCAAGGTTCTGGCGGAAGGCACGCTGGACGAGATCAAGGCCGACGAGCAGGTGATCGAGGCCTACCTGGGCACCGGGCTGAAGAACAAGGACATGGTGGGCGCATGATCGCGGCCGGTGCGACAGCGTCAGGGGATGGCTCATGCGGGGGCGCTGCCCCCGCGCCCCCGGGATATTTTGAAACAGAAGAAGGCGGGATGCGCGATTATGGCTGAGCCATTCCTGATCGGGGAGCACATGACCGGCGGCTACGGGAAATCCGGGCCGGATATCCTGCATGATTGCACGGTGGCGGTGGATCGCGGCGAGATCGCGGTGATCGTGGGCCCCAACGGCGCGGGCAAGTCCACCGCGATGAAGGCGGTGTTCGGGATGCTGAACCTGCGCCAGGGCGCGGTGCGGCTGGATGGGCAGGACATCACCGGCCTGTCGCCGCAGGAGCGCGTGCGGCACGGCATGGGCTTCGTGCCGCAGACGCAGAACATTTTTACCTCGATGAGCGTGGAAGAGAACTTGGAGATGGGGGCCTTCATCCGCGACGACGATTTTTCCGAGACGATGGAGCAGGTCTATGACCTGTTTCCCATCCTGCGCGACAAGCGCCACCAGGCCGCGGGCGAGCTGAGCGGCGGTCAGCGCCAGCAGGTGGCCGTGGGCCGGGCGCTGATGACCCGGCCGAAAGTGCTGATGCTGGACGAGCCGACCGCCGGGGTCAGCCCCATCGTGATGGACGAGCTGTTCGACCGTATCCTGGAGATCGCGCGCACCGGGCTGCCGGTGCTGATGGTCGAGCAGAACGCGCGGCAGGCGCTGGAGATCGCGGACAAGGGCTATGTGCTGGTGCAGGGGCGCAACGCGCATACCGGCTCGGGCCAGGAGCTTCTGGCCGATGACGAGGTGCGGCGGAGTTTTCTGGGCGGATGAGAGGCTATCGGCATATTCCGGCGGTGGTGGTTTTGGCCGGGTTTCTGGCCGCACCGGTGGCCGCGCAGGACCTGACCTGCGTGGCCGACACGCAGTGCCGCGGCGATGCGGAGGCGATGTGTGCGCCGTCGAGCCTGCGGATCGAGGCCGAGCGGCGCGCCGGCCGGATCGCCCTGTGGATCGACGCGCAAGGCCCCTACCCCGCCGATCTGCACCGCGCGGGCGAGATCACGCGGTTGACGCTGCCCCTGTTCAAGGGCCACGCCTTGGTGTTGGCGGCGGACGGGCGGTTCCTGTACCGGGGCAATCGCGGCAAACGGTATTCCGGGACATGCAAGGGGTGGCTGTGATGGACCTTCTGAACGCCGTCGTGGCGCTATCGAATTTTGTGCTGGTGCCGGCCATTGCCTATGGCAGCCAGTTGGCGCTGGGCGCGCTGGGTGTCACGCTGATTTATGGCATCCTCCGGTTTTCAAACTTCGCGCATGGCGACACCATGGCCTTCGGCACGATGGTCACGATCCTGTTCACCTGGGCCTTGCAGGCCTGGGGGGTGAGTTTCGGGCCGCTGCCCACCGCGCTTCTGGCGCTGCCGTTCGGGATCGCCGCCTGCATGGCGCTCTTGCTGGCCACGGATCGCGTCGTCTATCGCTTCTATCGCGAGCAGAAGGCCAAGCCGGTGATCCTGGTGATCGTGTCGATCGGCGTCATGTTCATCATGAACGGGCTGGTGCGCTTCATCATCGGGCCGGGCGACCAGCGGTTTGCCGATGGCGAGCGGTTCATCATCTCGGCGCGCGATTTCAAGGAGATGACGGGGCTGGACGAGGGGCTGGCGATCAAGACGACACAGGGCATCACCGTGGTCACGGCGGTGATCGTCGTCGCGCTGCTCTTCTGGTTCCTCAACCGCACGCGCACCGGCAAATCCATGCGCGCCTATTCCGACAACGAGGACCTGGCGCTGCTGTCGGGGATCAATCCCGACCGGGTGGTGATGGTCACCTGGCTGATCGTCGCCGCGCTGGCCACGGTGGCCGGCGTGCTTTACGGGCTGGACAAGAGCTTCAAGCCGTTCACCTATTTCCAGCTTCTGCTGCCGGTCTTCGCCAGCGCCATCGTGGGCGGTCTGGGCAGCCCGCTGGGCGCCATCGCGGGCGGGTTCATCATCGCCTTCAGCGAGGTGATGATCACCTATGCGTGGAAAAAGGTGCTGGGCTACACCTTGCCCGAAAGCCTTGAGCCCGAGGGCCTCGTGCAGCTTCTGAGCACCGATTACAAATTCGCGGTCAGCTTCGTCATCCTGCTGATCGTGCTTCTGTTCCGCCCGACGGGCCTGTTCCGGGGGAAAGCGGTATGAGCGAGACCATGAGAAACACCGCGCTTTTCGCGCTGGTCGCGGGGCTGATCGTGTTGACCGGCCTGTTCCAGAGCTGGAACACCGCGCTGCTGATCGTGAACATGGGGCTGATCTCGGCCATCATGTCGCTTGGCGTGAACCTGCAATGGGGGTTCGCGGGTCTTTTCAATGTCGGCGTGATGGGATTTGTCGCCCTCGGCGGGCTGGCCACGGTGCTGGTGTCGATGCCGCCGGTGGGCGAGGCCTGGGCCGCAGGGGGGCTGCGAGTCCTGGCGGGGCTGGCCACGGGGGCCGCCGTCATCGTCGCGGTGGTGCTGGCGCGGCGGACCCTGTCCGAAGGCAAGGCGCGCGCCGCGGTCACGCTGGTCCTGCTGGTTGGTGGCTTCTTCGTCTATCGCGCGGTCTTCGATCCCGGCGTCGAGGCGGTGGAGGCGGTGAACCCCGCCGGCACCGGATACCTGGGCGGGCTGGGCCTGCCGGTGCTGCTGGCCTGGCCTGTGGGCGGGCTGCTGGCGGCGGGCGCGGCGTGGATCATCGGCAAGGCGGCGTTGGGGCTGCGGTCGGATTACCTGGCCATCGCCACGCTGGGGATCGCCGAGATCATCCTGGCTGTTCTGAAGAACGAGGATTGGCTGAGCCGCGGGGTGAAGAACGTGAACGGCCTGCCGCGCCCGGTGCCCTACGAGGTCGATCTGCAGAACGATCCCGGCTTCGTCGAAACCGTGCAGGGGCTGGGCCTCGATCCGGTCACGGCCTCGTCCATGGCGATCAAGCTGGGCTATGCGGGGCTGTTCGCGGTGGTGCTGGGGCTGATCCTGCTGGCCGCGCAACTGGCGCTCAACAGCCCGTGGGGCCGGATGATGCGCGCGATCCGCGACAACGAGACGGCGGCCGAGGCCATGGGCAAGAACGTGACCCGCCGGCATTTGCAGGTGTTCATCCTGGGCAGCGCCGTCTGCGGTATCGCGGGCGCGATGATGACGACGCTCGATGGGCAATTGATCCCGACATCCTACCAGCCGCTGCGCTTCACCTTCCTGATCTGGGTGATGGTGATCGTGGGCGGATCGGGCAACAATTTCGGCGCGGTGCTGGGCGGGTTCCTGATCTGGTTCCTGTGGGTGCAGGTCGAACCGATGGGCCTGTGGCTGATGCAGACGGTCACCGCACCGCTGGCCGAAGGCAGTGCACTGAAGGAGCATCTGCTGGACAGCGCCGCGCATATGCGGCTGCTGACCATGGGGCTGATCCTGCTCTTGGTGCTGCGGTTCAGCCCGCGCGGCCTGATCCCGGAGAAGTGAGGCGGGGGCGCTGCCCCCGTCGCCGCAAGCGGCGACTCCCCCGAGGTATTTGGCGCCAGATGAAGGCGGACGCGGATCGCCTGCCGGTGGTCGGATTTGAGAACGCCGGTCAGGCGCGTTGCTGACCGATCTGGGCCAGGCCGAGCGTGTCGAGCACCTTGGCCTCGATCTGTTCGGCGTTGAGGCCGGCGACGGCATACATGTCGGCCGGTGTCGCCTGGTCGATGAAGATGTCGGGCAGGACCATCGAGCGGAACTTGATACCCGCATCGAACACGCCATGTTCGGCAAGGCAGTGCGCGACGTGGCTGCCGAACCCGCCGATCGCGCCTTCCTCGATGGTGATGAGCGCCTCGTGATCGGCGGCGAGGGACAGCACCAGCTCTTCGTCCAGCGGCTTGGCGAAGCGCGCATCGGCCACCGAGGGCGTGATGCCGCGCGCGTGCAGCGCCTCGGAGGCTTTCATCACCTCACCCAGCCGGGTGCCGAAGGACAGGATCGCGACGCGCGCGCCCTGCTGGATCATCCGGCCCTTGCCGATGGGCAGCACCTCGCCGCGTTCGGGCATCTCGACCCCCTGCCCCTCGCCGCGCGGGTAGCGGAAGGCGATGGGGCCGTCGTCATGCGCGACGGCGGTGGCGACCATGTGCTTGAGCTCGGCCTCGTCGGCGGCGGCCATGACGGTGAAGCCCGGCAGGTTGGCGAGGAAGGCAATATCGTAGCTGCCCGCGTGGGTCGGCCCGTCGGCCCCCACCAGCCCGGCGCGGTCGATGGCGAAGCGCACAGGCAGTCGCTGGATCGCCACGTCGTGCACGACCTGGTCGTAGCCGCGTTGCAGGAAGGTGGAATAAAGCGCGCAGAAGGGTTTCATCCCGCCGGCGGCCAGACCGGCGGCGAAGGTGACCGCATGTTGTTCGGCGATGCCCACATCGAAGCAGCGCGAGGGGTATCTCTTGTCGAAAAGGTCGAGCCCGGTGCCGTCGGGCATGGCCGCGGTGATCGCGCAGATCTTGTCGTCCTGCGCGGCGTGATCGAGCAGCGCCTCGGCGAAGACGCGGGTGTAGCTGGGCGCGTTGGAGGGCGACTTCTTCTGCTCGCCGGTGACCACGTCGAACTTGGCGGTGGCATGGCCGCCATCGCTGCGGGTTTCGGCGGGGGCGTAGCCCTTGCCCTTCTTCGTCGTGATGTGGATCAGCGTCGGGCCGGTGGCGCGGGCCTGCACGGTGCGCAGAACGGG
>JAASSQ010000089.1 GCA_021767845.1 Roseovarius sp.
CAGCACCTCAAATGGCACCCCGACCATATCCAGACCTTTTTCGACCGCCAGATCGCCTATACCTCCGCACCCCCGGCCACGGGAAAACGCCCCGATCTGATCGTCTGGCCGGAAACGGCGATCCCGGTGATGCTGCACAACGCGCAGCCCACTTTTGACGCGATCTCGGAGGCCGCGGGCGATGTTCCGGTCGTGCTGGGGCTGCAAAGGGTGGACGGGCTCAGGATCTACAATTCGCTGGTGATGCTCGATGCGTCGGGCCGCGTGGCCTCGCTCTATGACAAGCACCACCTCGTCCCTTTCGGTGAATACATCCCTTTCGGCGACCTGGCCTATCGTTTCGGCCTCACCGCCTTTGCCGCGCGGGCGGGCAACGGCTATTCCGCGGGGCCGGGCGCGCAGGTGATCGGGCTGGGCGATCTGGGCCGCGCGCTGCCGCTCATCTGCTACGAAGGGGTCTTCCCGCAGGATGTGCGCGCCGCGCCGGGGCGGGCGGACATGCTGCTGCTGATCACCAATGACGCCTGGTTCGGGCAGGTCTCCGGCCCCTATCAGCACCTCGCCCAGGCCCGGCTGCGCAGCGCCGAACAGGGGCTGCCGATGATCCGGGTGGCCAATACCGGCGTGTCGGCCATGATCGACGCGGCGGGCCGCGTGACTGCCTCCATCCCGCTGGGGCAGGCGGGATGGCAGGACGTGGCCCTGCCGCCCCCCTTGCCGCCCACGCCCTATGCCAGGGCGGGCGACGCGCCCGCGCTCGCACTTGCGCTTCTGGCGCTCGCGGGCGCTGCGCTGTCCCGCCGCCGCCGGACGCGCGCAAGCGCCCCCAGATAGCGATTGACGCCCCCCGCGGGGCCGCGTAACCACGTCTCACCCGTCACAACGGCTTCCTGGCGTGACGGCAGATATTCAATGGAGCACTCTCAATATGTCCCGACAGAACTACATCTTCACCTCCGAATCCGTGTCGGAGGGCCATCCCGACAAGGTCTGCGACCGGATCTCGGATGCCATTCTCGACGCCTTCATCGCCGAAGAGCCCAATGCCCGCGTGGCCGCCGAAACCTTCGCCACCTCCGGCATGGTCGTCATCGGCGGCGAGGTCGGCCTGTCGGATCAGGAACTGCTCCGCAACTACATGGGCCGGATCCAGCAGATCGCCCGCGATTGCATCCGCGACATCGGCTACGAGCAAGAGAAATTCCACTGGAACACCTGCCACGTGCTGAACTTCCTGCACGAACAATCCGCCCATATCGCGCAGGGCGTCGATCGTGACGGCGCAGGTGACCAGGGCATCATGTTCGGTTACGCCACCAACGAGACCGACGCGCTGATGCCGGCGCCGATCCAGTTCTCCCACGCGATCCTGCGGCGCCTGGCCGAGGTGCGCAAATCCGGCGCCGAACCCACGCTGCGCCCCGATGCCAAGAGCCAGATTTCCCTGCGCTACGAGGGCGGCAAGCCGGTCGAGGTGACGCAGATCGTTCTCTCCACCCAGCATGCCGACGAAACCCAGACCAGCGATGACATCCGCGCCATCGTCGAGCCTTACATCCGCGAGGTGCTGCCGGCCGAGTGGATCACCGACAAGACCGAATGGTGGGTGAACCCCACCGGCACCTTCGTCATCGGCGGCCCCGATGGCGATGCGGGCCTGACGGGGCGCAAGATCATCGTCGATACCTATGGCGGCTCCGCCCCGCATGGCGGCGGCGCCTTCTCGGGCAAGGATCCGACCAAGGTGGACCGCTCGGCCGCCTATGCTGCGCGCTACCTCGCCAAGAACGTGGTCGCCGCCGGCATGGCCGAACGCTGCACCCTGCAGCTCAGCTACGCCATCGGCGTCGCCAAGCCGCTGTCGATCTATGTCGATACACACGGCACCGGCCAGGTCGATGAAGAGGCGATCGAACGCGCCGTCCGCGCCTCGATGGACCTCACCCCGCGCGGCATCCGCGACACGCTCGACCTGAACAAGCCGATCTACCAGCGCACCGCCGCCTACGGCCATTTCGGCCGCGCCCCCGAGGCTGACGGCGGCTTCAGCTGGGAGAAGACGGACCTCGCCGAGACGCTCAAGAAGAACGTCACCTGACGGCCTCCGGGGCGGCGCGGCGCTGGTTTTGTACGAAACCCGATCCCGCCGCCCCGATTTTTGTACAATACCCGCATGTGTATTTGACGTTTTGTACAATCCGCGCGCGGTCGCGGGCAGGGGTTGCGCATCCGCCCCGATCTGGTGCATCTGATCGCCCATGAGCACGCGAAACCACCCCTCCGGCGCCCCGTGGCGCAATTTCTACGGCCGTTTCAAGGGCAAGGGCCTGCGCAAGTCGCAGCAGGCCTATCTCGATCAGGACCTTGCCAAGCTGTCGCCCGGCGCCGTCGATTGGGACGTGAACCCGGATCGTGAACCCATTGATTTGCAATCGCTTTTCGGGGATCGCGAGGTCTGGCTCGAGATCGGGTTCGGCGGCGGCGAACACATGGTTCACCAGGCGGTCGAGAACCCGGAGGTGGGCATCATCGGCTGCGAACCCTATATCAACGGCGTCGCGATGCTGTTGGGCAAGATCCGCGACAGCGGGGCACAAAATATTGCGGTGCATCCCGGCGATGTCCGCGATATGTTCGATGTTCTGCCCGAGAACTCGATCTCCCGCGCGTTTCTTCTCTATCCCGACCCCTGGCCCAAGAAACGCCACCACCGGCGCCGGTTCGTCACGCCCGAACACCTGGAACCGCTTGCCAAGGTCATGAAATCAGGCGCAATTTTCCGGGTGGCGACGGATATTCCCGATTATGTCCGCCAGACGCTCGAACAGGTGCCGCGCCACGGTTTCACCTGGGCGGCCGAACGCCCCGCCGACTGGCGCGAGCCGTGGGGTGACTGGCTCTCCACCCGCTACGAGCAGAAAGCCCTGCGCGAAGGCCGCTTGCCGCACTACCTGACCTTCGTGAAGACCTGACCGCAAGGCATTGAAATATAGGCGCTTTACGCCGCCAGCTTGTCCCCCAGTCGGCCCAGCATATCGACGCATTGCTGCAACTGGTCCAGCGACACGAACTCGTCCGGCTTGTGCGCCTGCTGGATGGACCCCGGCCCACAGACCACTGCTGACATCCCGTAGCTCTGGAACAGCCCGGCTTCGGTCCCGAAGGCCACAAGGTCGGCGGTGTTCGCGCCGGTCAGTTCCATCATTATGTCCTTGGCTTCATTGATGTCTGCGGGCTCCAGCCCCTCGACCTCGCCAATGACTTCGGTGGTGATCTCGGCCTCCGGGCACACCGCCCGCATCGCCGGCAGCAGCACGTCGTTGCAATAGCGGCGCAGGTCTTCCTTGACGAACTCCGCATCCGCCGCCTGCACCGGCCGCATCTCCCATTCCAGCTTGGCGATCGAGGCAATGACGTTATGCGCCACGCCCCCCGTCAGGCTGCCGGTGTTGATCGTGGTCCAGGGCGGATCAAACCGGCTATGCGCCGGGGCGCGCGCGCGCAGGATATCCTTCAGTTCCAGCAGGCGATTGACATAGCGCACCGCGTATTCCACCGCGTTCACGCCCCGGTCGGGGGCTGAGCCGTGCCCCGCAAGCCCATGAAAATGCGTGGTATATTCGTAGCAGCCCTTGTGCCCCTCGATGATCCGCATGGACGTGGGTTCCCCGATGATCGCCACGCCGGGCCGGATGTCCCGCTGCCGCAGGCTCTCGACCAGGGCCTGCCCGCCAAGGCAGCCCACCTCCTCGTCATAGGTGAAGGCGAAATGCACCGGCCGGTCCTTCACGCGCTCGGCGAAATAGGGCGCCATGGCCACGGCGGCCGCGATGAACCCCTTCATGTCGCAGGTGCCGCGCCCATAGAGCAGCCCGTCATGCTCGGTCAGCTCGAACGGATAGCTGGCCCAGTCCTGCTCGTCCACGGGCACCACGTCGGAATGGCCGGACAAGACGATGCCGCCATCGGTCTCCGGGCCGATCGTGGCGAAAAGATTGGCCTTGTGGCCGATCTCGTCGTGGAAGATGTCCACCCGCGCCCCTTCGCCTTCCAGCCGGTGCGCCAGGTAGGCGATCATGTCGAGGTTGCTGACCTCGGACACGGTTGGAAAAGCAATCAGATCACCCAATAGCGCAACGGTATCGGAGAGTTGTGTCGTCACGTCGTCCTCGTCCAGAATGTCGGAAAACCTGCGCGACTGTGTTTCCCCGCATGCCTTGCGTCAAGCCAAAACTGCCACGTTTTCGGGGCGAAAACGGCATCGGGCGCGCGGGTGCACAACGGACGGACGATCATGCGGACGCCCTGTGCCTTGTTGCCGAAAAGACTCATACCGCGCCGGTTTTGGCGAAAACACCACGACATTTCGTCCAAAACGGGCGCTTTGACGGCAATTTGTGAAAAATTACTAGATATTGTGTAAAACTATCTTTAGATATCCAGCCAAAGTCATCCGTCAAGAGATGGCTCCCCTAGAGGCAGAGCGGTGTTAGT
Organism: Roseovarius sp.; assembly: GCA_021767845.1. Classification (GTDB taxonomy): domain Bacteria; phylum Pseudomonadota; class Alphaproteobacteria; order Rhodobacterales; family Rhodobacteraceae; genus Roseovarius. Next base: position 4,495 of record JAASSQ010000089.1, read on the forward strand.
ATGAGTGTCCAGTATGTGGCCCGATCGGACTCGGGCGATCTCTCTCGTGGCGAAATCGGCAGTGCCGAAATCACCCCGGTTCCGGCGTCGGGCGGCCAAGAAATTTCCCTCAATCTCAGGCAGTTCGAGATCGAAGCTTATCGGCGCGAGGGTGCCGATCTGCAGATCACGCTGGCCGATGGGCGGATCATCCTGCTGGAAGGGTATTTCGACGAAACCGGCGCCCCCCAGTCGCGCCTTTTCATAAGCGCGGACGGCTACCTGAACGAAGTGAGCCTTGTCGAAGGCCCCGACGGCGCGCTTTACGCGCAATACGGCCCTACCGAGATTTGGAGCAAGTGGAGCCCCTCGGACGATCTGATCTTTCTCGACAGCGCCGAGCTTCTGGCACCGGCCTCCGAGGCGGGCGAGGAAACCGTGTCGATGCTCGGGGCGGGCCTGCTCGGGGGCGGCGGGCTGGCGGGCGCGGCGGGGGCCGGGGCGGCCGGCTTCGCGGCGTCGTCCTTCGTGGCCAGCCGCATCGCCGATGACGATGACGCGACCGGCGCGGCACTTGGCGGCGGAGCGGGCGGTGGCGGGGCCGGCGGCACCGGATCATCCGGTGGCAACGGCAGCCGAATCGAGCCTGTGGTCAACGAAACCGGCCAGATCACCATCGGCGGCGACGGCGCGGGGCCGGGCAGCAGCACCATTCCCATCACCGGCGGGGCCGAGCCGGGCTCCACGATCACCGTCGAGATCGGGGATGAAACGGTCGAAACCGTGGCCGACGAGGACGGCACCTGGGAAGCGGTATTCGAAGACGAGGATTTCCCCGAGGACGGTGTTTACGACGTGACCGTCACGGTGACCGAGCCGGACGGCACTCATACACAGCTTGACGGCCCGCAAATCACCATCGACACGACACCCCCCGCGACCGAGGTCCAGCAAGGCACCGCCACCGTGGGTCATGTGGTCAATCACGACGATCACCGCGACGGGGTCGAGATCGCGGGCACCGGCGAGACCGGCGCAACCGTCTCGGTCACGCTCGGCACCGTCACCGAAGTCACCGTGGTCGGGAACGATGGAACCTGGTCGGTCGAATTCCAACCCGGCGATGTGCCGCGGGGCGAGTACGAAGCCGATGTGACCATCGTTTCGCGGGATGCAGCGGGCAACAGCACGACGCTCACCGATACCGTGGTCATCGACACCGTTCACCCCGAGTTGACCATCAACGCACGCGCGGTTGGTGACAACGGCGTCCTGAACGGCGATGCGGCGCGCGACGAGGGGCTGATTGTTTCCGGCACGTCCGAGCCGGGCACCACCGTCACGGTGACGATCGCGGACCAGACCCGGCAGGTCGTGACCGGCACCAACGGCACATGGCAGGCGCAGTTCGATCCCTATGCCCTGCCGGACACCGAATACGACGCGACGATCACGGCCACCACGCAGGATGCGGCGGGCAACGTGACGAACGCCTCCGAAACCATCAGAGTCGATCTCGAGGTCAGCGATTTCTCGCGCGCAGGCCGCGTGGGCGGCGCCGACAACGTCATCAGCGGCTCGGAGATCGGGGATGGCTTTGCGCTCAATGGGACGGTCGAACCCGGCTCGGCGGTCACGCTCGCCTTCCGCGGTACGACCGTGCAGGCCGATGTCGATCAGAACGGCAACTGGACGGCCGGTTTTGCCGGCGCACAGATCCCGCAGGGCACCTATATCTCGGATGTCACGATCACCGCCACGGACCCGGCCGGCAACGTCAGTACCCTGACGCGATCTGTCGAAGTGGATACCGAGGCGGGGCTGCTGACGCTCGATTCCGGCACGATCGGCAACAACGGGGTCATCAACCTCGATGCCTATCAGAACGGGGTCATGGTCAGCGGCACGGCCGATCCCCTTGCCGTGGTCGAGGTCGATCTGGACGGGGTGAAACATACCGTTCAGGCCAATGCCTCGGGCGCGTGGCAGCAATTCTACGGAACGGCCGACCTGTCGCCGGGGCTGCATGATCCCGTCGTCTCGGCCACGATCACCGACGATCACGGCAACAGCGACACGGTCAGCGCCACGTTGCGGGTGGATACCCGCGTCGATGACCTGACCCTGACGCCTCCGCAATTCGCCACCACCTCGGACGGCCGGCAGGTCATCAATCACGCCGTCGCGCGGTCCGGGTTCGACATCACCGGCACGGTCGAGCCCGGCTCGACCGTCTGGGTCGATATCGACGGGGTGCGCCGTCAGGCCAGCGTGGATGCCGACGGCAACTGGACGGCCCGTTTCGGGCCGAACGCCATCCCCGGCGGTCAGCGCGACGCCGATCTGGTGGTCGAGGTTCAGGATTCGGTCGGCAATATCGGGCGGCTGGACCAGGCGGTTCTGATCGACACCGTCGTGCAGGACGTGGCGCAGGGCGAAACCACGGGCGCCGTGAACGGCGTTGCCAACCTGGCGGCGGCGCAGGGCGGGCTGGAACTGACCGGCACCGCCGAGGCGGGATCGCAGGTCGAGATCGCGGTTTTCGGCGAAACCTATGCCACGGTCAGCGATGCCAGCGGCAACTGGGCCGTGACGATCCCGCAAACCGATGTGCCGCTGCAGGAAACCACCGCGCAGGCCACCATCACCGTGACCGACACCGCCGGCAACACCGACAGCATCCCTGGTTCGGTCACGATCGACATGGTGGCCCCGGACCAGCCCGAGATCGTGGGGTATTTCCGGCAGGGCGGCGGCTACCGCTACCTGACGACCGAAACCACGGACGAGGCCGTGACCATCCACCAGATCGAGGCGGGCGGCGCGGTCAACGAGCTGGACCTTTATGCCAACGAGAACGCCTTTCTGGGCGAAACGGATCACATCTTCCTCGATGACGCCGGGCAGGCCCAATCCATCCCCGACGGCTCGCAACTGATCGTCACGACCACGGATGCCGCGCAGAACACCTCCAGCACCTATGTCGTTCTGGACGAGGTCGCCACGTCGGTCGTCGATCCCGCCAATCCCGATCTGGCCGGGTTCCAGATCGAAACCATCGACCTGCGCTTCGGCGACAACAGCGAGATGACAATCACCGAACAGCAGCTTCTGGCGCTGTCGGACAACTCCGATACGCTGACGGTCGAGGGTGGGGCGGATGATACGCTGACGATCGCCGGGGCCCAAAAGGCCAATGGCGGCACCGCGGAGCCGACGGGCTATGACATCTACACGCTCGGGCAGGACGCGACGATCATCGTGGATGAAGATATCGACATCGTCACCTGAGACATCTTCGGCGGGGCGGGGGCGATCCCGCCCGCCGCCAACCATAAAAAAGCACCGGTCAAGGGGCGGAAATGGGGAAACGGGACGGAATCGGGGGATGGGCCTCGTGCCTTGCGGCGGCGGCATCGCTGAGCGGCTGCATGTCGCTTGGCGGTTCCGGGGAAGGGGGCGTGGCGCGCTTCCTGTCCGGGCCTTCCGATGCCGTGGGGCAGGGGGGCAGGGCCGCCGCACGGGTCGAGGACAGCGCCGTCATCGCGGATCTGCGCGCCCGAAGGGGCGTGCTGCCCCCGGAGAGCGCCTACAGCACCGTGGCCGAAAACGTGCTGGCCGCCTACAGCCGCCCGGCCGAGGCCGAGCTGCGCAGCGCCCGCCTGCGCGCGCGCGCCGCGTCCAAGAACTGGCTGCCCCGGATCGGCCCGAACATCAGCCTCAACAGCCTGAACGAGGTGATCGCCCAACTGGTGGTCGAACAGGTTCTGTTCGACAATGGTCGCAAGAAGGCCGAGCGCGCCTTCGCCAAGGCCGATGTCGAGGTCGCCGCCGTTACGCTGGCCGAGGATACCAACGAACGGCTGCGCGCCGCGCTCGGGTTGTATCTCGACGCGATGAAGGCGCGCGAACGTGCGGAACTGGAACGCCGCACCCTCAAGGACATGGAGCATTTCGAATGGGTGATGGCCGAGCGGGTCCGGGGCGGGGTGTCGGATTCCTCGGATCTCAACGTATTGCGCCAGAAACTTGCCGAAATCCGTTCGACCCTGGCCGCCCAGTCCGACGCCGAGGCGACCGCGCTGGCCGAATTGAACGCCATGTCCGCCGCGCCGCTGGATGACGTGACGGGCGTGGCCGAGGTGCCGCTTGCCGATGCCCCGGCGCGGCCCTTGCCCGTCCTGCGGGCCGAGGCCGAGCAGGCGCGCGACATCGCAAGCGCCCGGATGGAACGCGCGGGTCTGCTGCCAGGCCTCACGGCCGGCGGAACACTTGGCGATGACGGGTCGGGCATCGGTCTGAACGTGGCGTCCGACCAGCTTCTGGGGCTAGGCACGCCCGACAGCATGAAGGCGCTTGCCGCAACGCGCGACGCCGCCGCGCGCCGCTTGTCCCAGGCCGAGGAAGACGCCGCGCGCCGCCTGCGCCGCCTGCAAAGCCGCCTGTCCGCGCTCGACCGGCAGGTTGCCGATGCGCGGGCGCTTGCCAGTCGGGCCAAGGCGAACCTGGACCTCTTCCAGCGGCAATACGAGGCCGGGCAGCGGCAGGTCATGGACGTGGTCGGCGTCTATGAGACTTTCGCGGCGCGGCAGGCCGCGCATCTCGACCTGAAATACGAGCGCAGCCTGACCCAGCTCGACATCGCCCGGCATCGGGGCGTGTTGGCCGACGGGAGCCGGATTTGAAGGCGCCGGCGGCCGCCTTCGGGCTGACGCGCGGCTTGCGCCAGCGGCTGCGCGCGGTCTCGAACCGTGACGCGCCGCCTGATCCCGATCAGCCGGCATCCCCGCCCACCAATGCCCGGGCCGCGACGCTGGCGCGGCTCGTGACCGTTTACGCAGGCGTCCTCGGGCAGCGGGCGATCCCGCGTGACGTGTCCGACGCGATGCTGCGGGTGGCCGAGGATCCCGACCATCCCGGCCCTGCCGCCGTGGCCGAGGGCCTGCGCGCGCTCGACCTGCTGGCCGAGGAACGCCTCGTCCCCGACGCCGAGTCGGCCGACTGGCCCGCGCTTGCGGTAATGACCAGCGGCCAGATCATCCTCGTTCTCAAGCATGGCAAATCCGGGTTGGTCATCTATGACACGACCTGCCGCGACAACCGCGCGACCGTGCCGCTGGAAGAGTTCGAGCCGGTCTTCACCGGCACGATCATCCGCGCCGAAATGCCGATCGACCGGCTGGCCGCGGCCCATACCGATGCAGCATGTCCGCCGCATTGGTTCTGGGGTCGGTTCGCCGGTCTGCGCCGCCAGATCGGCGAGGTGGTCCTGGGCTCGTTCGTGGCCAACCTGCTGGCCGTGGCTGTCGCGCTGTTCGCGCTGCAGGTCTATGACCGGGTGATCCCGCACCAGTCCGAGGCGACGCTGTGGGTGCTGGCCGGGGGCGCGGCGCTTGCGCTGATGATGGAGGCCTGCCTCAAGATCGCCCGTGCGCGGGTGATGGACGGGGCCGGGCGCCAGATCGAGCTTGAGGTGCAGGACCTGCTGATGACCCGTCTTCTGGGGATGCGCTCGGAACTGGCGGGCCGCGCGCCAAGCCAGCTGTTCAGCGCGATGCGCGAATTCGGCTCGGTGCGCGAATTCTTCACCTCGTCCACCATCGGCACGCTGGCCGATCTGCCCTTCATCTTCGTCTTCCTCGTGCTCGTCGCGTCGATCGCGGGCAATCTCGTCTGGGTGCTCGTGGCGGGCGCGGTGCTGATGGTGCTGCCGGGCGTGGTCCTGCAACGCCGCATGGTGCGCCTCACGCAGGAGATGCAGGGCGCCTCGGCCAAGTCTTCGCGCCTTCTGCACGAGGCGATCTTCGATCTCGACACGCTCAAGACGCAACGCGCCGAGGACCGCTTTCACCGTCTGTGGACCGAGTTGACCGCGCTTCAGGCGTTGAAATCCAGCGATCAGCGCAAGCTGGCCGCGACCCTGACCTTCTGGAGCCAGGGCATCCAGCAGGCCACCTATATCGCCGCCGTGATCGCGGGCACCTACCTTGTCTTCGCAGGCCAATTCACCGTGGGCTCGATCATCGCGGTCAGCATCCTGACCGGCCGCACTCTGGCGCCGCTGACGCAACTGGCGGGCACGATGGCACGGTGGAGCAACGTCAAATCGGCGCTCGCCGGTCTGGATGCCATTGCCGAGGCTTCGCAGGACAGCGCGCCCGACCGGATCTACCTGCGGCGCGAGGCGCTGACCGGGGGCTTCGATCTGCGTGAGGTCCAGTTCACCTACGACGAAGGCGCCGCGCCGGTGCTCGACATTCCCGCGCTCAGCATCCAGCCCGGGCAGCGCCTCGCGCTTCTCGGGGCGAACGGATCGGGCAAATCCACCCTGCTCAAGCTGCTGACGGGGCTTTATGCGCCCACACACGGCCGGGTGATGATCGACGGGGCCGACATCGGCCAGATCGAGCCGCGCGATCTGCGCCGGTTGGTGGGCTACCTGGGGCAGGATGTGCGCCTGTTCACCGGCACGCTGCGCGACAACCTGAACCTGACGCAGCTGGAAGGCGACGATGACCGGCTGCTTCGGGCGCTTGACTTCGCGGGTCTGGGGCAGTTCGTGAAGGCCCACCCCAAGGGTCTGGACCTGGAAATCCGGGACGGCGGGCAGGGGCTCAGCCAAGGGCAGCGGCAGTCGATCGGATGGGCGCGGCTGTGGTTGCAGGACCCTGTCATCTGCCTGCTGGACGAACCGAC
>JAASSQ010000090.1 GCA_021767845.1 Roseovarius sp.
ACCCCGCCGAACGGCACCTCGACCGGGGCATCGTTGTAAGAGTTGAGAAAGCAACTGCCGGCCTGCAATTGCCCGATCACCCGGTGCCCGCGTTGCAGATCGCGGGTATAAACCCCGGCGGACAGCCCGTATTCGGTGGCATTGGCGCGCCGGATCGCCTCGTCCTCGTCATTGAAGTCAAGGACGCTCATGACCGGGCCGAAGATTTCTTCGCGGGCGATGGCCATCTCGTCGGTGACATCGGCAAAGACCGTGGGCTCGATCCATGCGCCGGGGCGGTCGATGCGGTGGCCGCCATGCACCAGCCGCGCCCCTTCGGCCTTGCCCTGCTCGATATAGCCCATCACGATCTGCAATTGCGCCTCGCTGACCATCGGGCCGAAATTGGTGGCCTCGTCCAGTGGATCGCCGATCACCGCCTTGGCAAGACGGGTGGTGAGACGATCAAGGAAGCCCTCTTTCACGGCGCGCTGCACGAAAACCCGCGTTCCGTTGGAGCAGACCTGCCCGGTGGAGTAGAAATTGCCCAGGATCGCGCCGCTGACCGCATCCTCGATGGAGGCGTCATCGAAGACCAGTATCGGGGACTTGCCGCCCAGTTCCATCGTCACATGCTTCATGTCTTGCGCCGCCGCGGCATAGACCTTGCGGCCGGTCGGCACCGACCCGGTCAAGGACACCTTGGCAACGCGCGGGTCGCCAACCAGGGGGCCGCCGACCGCCCCGGCGCCCTGCACCACGTTGAAGAGCCCCGCCGGCGCGCCCGCCTCGATCAGGATCTCGGCCACCTTGAGCGCGCTCAGGGGCGTGGTCTCGGACGGCTTGAACACCATCGCGTTTCCGCAGGCCAGGGCCGGCGCCGCCTTCCAGCAGGCGATCTGGGTGGGATAGTTCCACGCCCCAAGCCCCACGCACACGCCCAACGGCTCGCGCACCGTATAGGCCCAATCGCCGCCCGGCAGCGGAATATGCTCGCCCGTCAGGCCGGCCGCGACACTTCCGAAATATTCAAGCGCATCGGCGCCGCTTGTGGCGTCGGCCACCAGCGTTTCCTGCAACGGCTTGCCCGTATCGTAGGTTTCCAGCACGGACAGGTCACGGTTGCGGTCGCGCATGATGTCGGCCGCGCGACGCAGCACGCGGCCCCGCTCCATCCCCGACAGGCGCGCCCATTCGACTTGCGCGGCCTGCGCGCCGGTGATCGCCTGGTCGATCACGTCCGGGGTGGCCTCGTGCAGGGTCGCGATCGTCTCGCCGGTGGCGGGATAGATCACCTGCATCGGGGCGCCTGCGGTATCTTCCAAGTAGGCGCCATTCACGAAATGGCTGGCCTTTGGCTGTGTTTCCAACGTCATTGCTCGCCTCTCCAGGCAAAAATTTGCATCTAGGTCATTCGCCGCGAGGGAACCGCTGGTTCTCCTCGACCACGTTCAGGTCCATGTGATTGCGCATGTAGCGTTCGCTGGCCTTTTGCAGCGGCTGGTAATCCCACGGGTAATAACCGCCTTTCCGCAGCGCCTCGTAGACCACCCACCGTCGCGCCTGGCTTTCGCGGACCTGCGCGTCGAAAGCATCGAGGTTCCAACGCGCATCGGCCATATCGCTGAAATGCTGCAGCGTTTCGGCATGGGCCGGATCATCGGCCAGATTTGTCAACTCATGCGGGTCGGCCTGAAGATCGAAAAGCTGATCGGGGTCGAGCGCGCAGCGGGTGAATTTCCACCGCCCCTCGCGCAGGCAGACAAGCGGCGCATAGGAGGCCTCGGCGGCGTATTCCATGGCGACCGGTGCCTGGCGCGGCTGTCCCTGCCCAAGGGGCACAAGCGTCTGCCCTTCGGTCCAGGGCGCGACCTCGTCCATCGACACGCCGGCCAGGTCACACAGGGTCGGGCAGACATCAATCGTGCTCACCGGGTCGGTGATCCGGCCCGCCTCCATCCCCGGCGCGGCGATCATCAGCGGCACGCGGGCCGAGCCCTCGTAGAAGGACATCTTGAACCACAACCCCCGCTCGCCCAGCATGTCGCCGTGGTCGGACACGAACAGGATGATCGTGTTGTCGGTCTGCCACGTTCCGTCCAACGCCGTCAGGATCTCGCCGATCTTGTCGTCGAGATAGGATATGTTGGCGAAATAGGCCTGACGCGAGCGGCGGATGTCCCGGTCGGTGATGTCGAACGACCGCCAATCGTTCGCATCGAAAATCCGCTTGGAATGCGGGTCGTGATCCTCGTAGGCCATGGCCGGCACCTCGGGTTCGAGATGCGCGCAATCCTCGTAGAGATCCCAGTATTTCCGGCGGGCCACGTATGGATCGTGCGGATGCGTGAAGCTGACGGTCAGGCACCACGGCCGGTCATCATGACCGCGCCCGAGGTCATAGACCTTGCGGGTGGCGTGATAGGCGACCTCGTCATCATATTCCATCTGGTTGGAAATCTCGGCCACCCCCGCCCCGGTGACCGAACCGAGGTTGTGATACCACCAGTCGATCCGTTCGCCGGGTTTGCGGTAATCGGGGGTCCACCCGAAATCGGCCGGATAGATATCGGTGGTCAGCCGCTCTTCGAACCCGTGCAGTTGATCGGGGCCGACGAAATGCATCTTGCCGGACAGGCAGGTCTGGTACCCCGCACGGCGCAGGTGGTGCGCATAAGTTGGAATATCCGCCGAAAACTCGGCGGCATTGTCGTAGACCCGGCTGCGCGAAGGCAACAGCCCCGACATGAAACTGGCCCGCCCCGGCGCGCACAGGGGGCTGGCCGTATAGGCGTTCGCAAACCGTGTCGATCGTTCGGCGAGTTTGCGCAGGTTGGGCGCATGCAGCCAATCGGCCGGACCGTCGGGAAACAGCGTTCCGTTCAACTGGTCAACCATCAGGATCAGGATATTCGGGCGGTTCATTCGGCGTCTCCGGTTCGCAGGGATGTTTCGACGTAGTGCAACAGCACCTGGATCGCGGTGCCGGGCGCGATCCCGCCCTCGCCCAGGGCCTGCCGGATATAAAGCCCGTCAATCATCGCCGCGACGCCGCGCGTCAGGGTCACGGCCTCGTCCTCGGGCGCGATCTGGCGGAAGGCGTGGTGCAGGTTCGATCGCAACCGCCGCTGATAGAGGTGCAGCAGGCGGCGCGCACCGAGCGACTTTTGGGCCTGAACGTAGAAGTTCAGCCAGGCCGAGACCATTTCGGGCCGGAACTGCACCGGCGTGAAGCTGGCGCGGATGATCGCTTCTATCCGGTCCCGCGGCGTCCTGGCCATGACCAGGGCGCCCCTCACCTCGGCCCCGTAAAGCGTCAGGATGTGGCGCATCGCGGCCACGAATATCTGCTCCTTGGAGCCGAAATAGTGATGCGCCAGGGCACTCGACATGCCCGCACGGCGCGCGATCTGGCTGACGGTGACATCCAACGTGCCACGCTCGCCGATTTCATGGATCGTCGCCTCCACGAGGGCAGACCGGCGTATGGGTTCCATTCCGACCTTGGGCACAAGCGCCTCCATGCGATGTTGCAAGACTGGCCTATTCGTGTTTAATTGACTCGTCAATCAATAATCAAGGATGCCAGAGACTTCACGAACTCGCAAAATCCCAACAATCGCGTTGCGCTACATCGTGGCGTCATACTAACGTCGGAAACGTGATTGAAATGTCGTTTCGAGGCCACGGCTTACATGGCCCGAGAAAGACATTTCACTGTCGGACCGGTGCCCACCGAAGGCGCGCCGCCCCGGCACACCAAACTGAAGCAACTCAGGGAGAACATTACGATGTCACTCATTAAAGGCGGGATGCTGGATCGCCGCGGACTTCTGAAGACGGCAGCGGCCGGCGCGATCGCGGCGGCGATGCCGATGGGCGGTGCGATGGCCGCACCGCAGCGCGGCGGACATCTGCGCGTTGCCAAGGGCCACGGTCAAACCACCGACACGCTGGACCCCGGCCAATGGGAAAACGGCTATATGCTGGCCCTCGGGTTCGCCGTCCACGGCCGTTTGACCGAGGTGGCAACCGACGGCTCGCTGGTTCCCGAACTGGCCGAAAGCTGGGAAGCGTCGGACGACGCAACCGAATGGCGCTTCAAGATCCGCCAGGGCGTAACCTTCCATGATGGAAAGCCGCTGACGGTCGAGGACGTGGTCGCCTCGATCAATCACCACCGCGGGGAGGACTCGACCTCGGCGGCCGGCCCCATCGTCGAGCCGATTTCCGAGATCATGACCGAAGGCAAGGACACGGTCATCTTCAAGCTGTCGGGCGGCAATGCCGACTTCCCGTTCATCCTGTCGGACTATCATCTGACCATTCACCCGGCGACCGATGACGGGATCGACTGGCGCTCGGGCAACGGCTGCGGCAGCTATGTTTTGAAGAACTTCCAGCCAGGCGTGATCTCGGAATTCGAGCGCAACCCGAACCACTGGCGCGACGATGTCGCCTGGGTGGACAGCTGCGAAATGCTGGCGATCGTGGACCAGAACGCGCGCACCACGGCGCTTGTGTCGGGCGACGTGCACGCCATCGACCGGGTGGACCTAAAAGCCGCCAGCCTTCTGGGCCGCAAGCCGGGCGTGACCGTCGAATCCATCGCCGGCACCCAGCACTACACCTTCGCCATGTCGACCAACCAGGACCCCTACACGGACAACAACATCCGCCAAGCCCTGAAATACGCGATCAACCGCGAGGAACTGGTCGAGAAGATCCTGTTCGGCTACGGCTCGGTCGGCAACGACCACCCGATCGGGGAAGGCCAGCGGTATTACAACTCCGAACTAGAGCAAAAGACCTATGACCCGGACAAGGCCAAGTATTTCCTGAAACAGGCCGGTCTGGACAGCCTTGAAGTGGCGCTGCACACCTCCGAGGCGGCGTTCTCGGGCGCGGTGGATGCCGGCGTGCTCTACCAGAACTCGGCCAAGGAAGCGGGCATCGACATCAAGGTCGTGCGCGAACCCAAGGATGGCTACTGGTCGGACGTCTGGATGAAGGAACCCTTCAGCGCCGTTTACTGGGGCGGCCGCCCGGTGGAAGACCAGATGTTCTCGACCGCATACAAGTGCGGCGCGGCCTGGAACGACAGCTTCTGGTGCAACGATCGCTTCGAGGAACTTCTGGTCAAGGCCCGCGCCGAGTTGGACGACGACAAGCGCCGCCAGATGTACTGGGAGATGCAGGACCTCGTTGCCAATGATGGCGGCGTCGTCATCCCGATGTTCGCCAACTACGTGCAGGCGATCGGCGACAAGGTCGCGCATGGCGAGATGGCATCGAACTGGGAGATGGACGGCGAACGCTGGATGGAGCGGTGGTGGATGACCTCCTGACGGGGCGCCGCCGCCCGATGACCACCTGATCCAAGGGCGCCGGCGCAGACCATTGCGCCGGCGTCGCCTTTCCGAAGACTGAATTCGACCAAGGGGAGATTCCGATGAAACTCAAGACAACACTGACGGCAGCGACGCTGGCCCTGGCCTCGCCCGCTTTCGCCGATTGCGACACCGTTACCTTCTCGGACGTGGGCTGGACCGACATCACCGCCACGACCGCCGCCACCACCACGGTTCTCGAAGCGCTCGGCTATGACACCGAGACCAAGGTGTTGTCCGTGCCGGTCACCTACACGTCGCTGGCCGAAGGCGATATCGACGTCTTCCTGGGCAACTGGATGCCCACGATGGAGGGCGACATCGCCCCCTACCGCGAGGCCGGCACCGTGAACACCGTGCGCGCCAACCTCGAAGGGGCGAAATACACGCTAGCCACCAACTCGGTTGGCGCCGAGCTGGGGATCAAGGACTTCTCGGACATCGCGGACCATGCCGACGCGCTTGACGCCACGATCTACGGGATCGAGCCGGGCAATGACGGCAACCGCCTGATCATGGACATGATCGCGGCCAACGCGTTTGACCTCGAAGGGTTCGAGGTCAAGGAAAGCTCGGAACAAGGCATGCTGGCACAGGTCGCCCGCGCCACCCGCCGCGACGAGCCGATCATCTTCCTCGGTTGGGAACCCCACCCGATGAACGCCAATTTCGACATGACCTACCTGACGGGTGGCGATGACTGGTTCGGGCCCAACCTGGGCGGCGCGACCGTTTACACCAACACCACCGCCGGTTTCGCGGCGCAATGCCCGAATGTCGGCACGTTCCTGAACAACCTGGAATTCACGCTGGCCATGGAAAACGAGATCATGGGCGCGATCCTGAATGACGGGACCGACCCGGCCGAGGCCGCCCGCGCGTGGCTGAAGGCCAATCCCGGCATCCTCGAAGGCTGGCTCGACGGTGTCACCACCAAGGACGGCGGCGATGCGATGGAAGCGGTCAAGGCCGAGCTCGGCCTCTGATCCGGCGCGATGATCCCCGGCCCTCCCCCGCCTGAGGGGGAGGCGCCCCGGGACGTCGTTCCCTTCCCCACCCTCCCGACCAATAAAACAAACGAACGAGGGCCCCTGTGAACTGGCTGACAGACAACAAGATCCCCGTGGGCGACGCGGCCGAGACGTTCTTTTTGTGGCTGCAGGACAACGCCGCACTGTTCTTCGATGCACTGGCCGCCGCAATGGACGGCCTGATCGAGGCGTTCCTGTGGGTGCTGCAAACCCCGCACCCCCTGATCCTGATCGCGGTTTTCGTGGGCCTCACCTGGGCCTTCCAGCGCAGCTGGAAGACCTGCCTTTTCGTCGCGCTCGGCTTCCTGTTCATCCTGAACCAGGACTATTGGGAGGAAATGACCGAAAGCCTGACCCTGGTGCTGTCGGCCTGCGTCTTCTGCATGGCGATCGGCGTGCCGATCGGGATCGCCGCCGCCCACCGGCCGGCGCTTTACAGCGGGCTGCGCCCGGTGCTGGACCTGATGCAGACGCTGCCGCCCTTCGTCTATCTGATCCCGGCGATCGTGTTCTTCGGCATCGGCATGGTGCCCGGCCTGATCGCCACGGTGATCTTCGTGGTGCCCGCGCCGATCCGGCTGACACATCTGGGCATTTCCTCGACCCCGAAACCCCTGCTGGAGGCCGCGCAGGCCTTTGGCGCGACGCCGCGCCAGACCCTGTGGAAGGTCGAGCTGCCCTACGCCCTGCCGCAGATCATGGCGGGGCTGAACCAGACGATCATGCTGTCGCTGTCGATGGTGGTGATCGCAGCCCTTGTCGGCGCCGACGGGCTTGGCGTGCCGGTGCTGCGCGCGATCAACACGGTGAACATCGCGCTCGGCTTCGAATCCGGGCTGATGATCGTGGTCGTCGCCATCATTCTCGACCGGATGCTGCGGCTGGAGCGTGACCAATGACCGATGCCGTTCACTTCGACTCCGTCTCGATCGTCTTCGGCGACCACCCCGAACGCGCCCTGCCCCTGATGGACGAGGGGCTGGACCGCCCCGAGATCCAGGCGCGCACCGGCCAGGTCCTGGGCGTGCACGATTGCAACCTCACCGTGGGCCAGGGAGAGATCGTCGTCCTGATGGGCCTGTCGGGGTCGGGCAAATCCACCTTGCTCCGCGCGGTCAACGCGCTGAACCCGGTCACGCGCGGCGCCGTGCAGGTGAACGACGGGTCGGGCATGGTGGATATCACCCATGCCGACGCCGCCACCCTGCGGCGGATGCGGCAGGAGCAGGTGGCCATGGTCTTCCAGCAATTCGGCCTGCTGCCCTGGCGCACGGTGCGCGAGAATGTGGGCCTCGGGCTGGAACTCGCGGGCCTGTCGCGCACGGATCGCAAGACGCGCATCGCGGACCAGCTCGATCTTGTGGGCCTGTCCGATTGGGCCGATCGCAAGGTGAGTGAGCTGTCGGGCGGCATGCAGCAACGCGTCGGGCTGGCCCGCGCCTTTGCGACCAAGGCCCCGATCCTGTTGATGGACGAGCCGTTCTCGGCGCTCGATCCGCTGATCCGCACCCATCTCCAGGACGAGCTTCTGGACCTTCAGAAGAAACTCGACCGAACGATCATCTTCGTCAGCCACGATCTCGACGAGGCGTTCAAACTGGGCGACCGGATCGCGATCATGGAAGGCGGCCGGATCGTGCAATGCGGCACGCCGCAGGACATCTTCACCAACCCCGCCACCGACTACGTGGCGGAATTCGTGGCGCATATGAACCCGCTCGGGGTGCTGTGCGCCCGCGACATCATGGAAGAGGCCCGCGGCACACCCGACTACAGCGTCGCACCCGACGCCACGATCCGCGAGGTGATGGAGGCCAGCCAGGGCCATGACACGCCTGTCGGCGTGACCGAGAACGGGGCCCTGATCGGCCAGATCACCCGCAACGGCATCCTGTCCAAACTGCTGGACCCGAGGGGCTGAGAACCGCTTCTTCTGTTCTCAAATATCCTGGGGGTGAGGCCGCAGGCCGAGGGGGCAAAGCCCCCTGCCCCCGTCAGACCTTGGTGGCCGACACCGGAGGCGTCAGCGACCGGCGTTTTAGCACCGCCTCGCGCCAACTGATGAAGCTGACCGAGGCCACGATCACCAACCCGCCCAGAACCACGAAC
Organism: Roseovarius sp.; assembly: GCA_021767845.1. Taxonomy (GTDB): domain Bacteria; phylum Pseudomonadota; class Alphaproteobacteria; order Rhodobacterales; family Rhodobacteraceae; genus Roseovarius. The sequence goes on from JAASSQ010000090.1 coordinate 8,510, forward strand.
ATATCCACCCCCTCGTCAAAGACCAACGCGCCCAACAGCACCGCCCAGACCAGTTGCAGGAAGGTCACCGGCTGCGTCACCGCAAGCGGCGCGGCGCGGAACGCCAGCGTCATCGTGTAATGCCCGGCGGTGGCGAAACAGGCCACGCCCATGAGGATCGCAAGCTCGGTCAAGGTGGGCGTGACCCATGTCATCGCGGCCAGGGGCGCCAGCCCGATCGTGACGGTGATCGACAGCATCGCCACCACGATCCCCGCGCTGGAATTGACCGAGGCGCGTTTCGCCATCAGGTAGGATGCGCCGAAGAACACGGCGGTGAACAGCATCGCCATGTGGCCCGGTCCGACCTCGCGAAATCCCGGGCGCAGGATGATGAGCGCACCCACCAGCGCGGCCACCACCGCCATCACCCGGCGCAGCGCCAGCTTTTCCCCCAGAAACAGCGCTGCCCCGAGCGTCACGTAAACCGGCGAGAGATAGTTCATCGCCGTGACGTCCGCGATCGGGATGCGGGCCATGGCAAAGAACCACAGAGCGACCGCCACGGTATGCGCCAGCCCACGCCCGGCAAAGAGCGCCCATGTCCGGCCGTCGAACCGGATCCGGCGCAACTGCCCCAGCACAGGCACCAGAAAGACCAGCCCCAGAAGATAGCGCAGAAAGGCGGCTTCGGGGGCAGGGATTCGCGTTCCGAGCAGTTTCACAAGGGCCGTCACCGCCACGAAGCACGCACCGGTCACGACCATCCAGAATATTCCCCATCCGGGGCGGGCCGAGAGTGTTTCCATGCCGGCATTAAGACCGCGCGGCCCGGAAATGTCGAGCAGGTTCCGGGACTTGGCCTCAGCCGCCGCGCAACTGCCTCAGCACGGTCTGCGACGGGTAGCCATCGGGCTCGACCCCGATGGACCGCTGGAAGGCACGGATCGCGTTGGTGGTGTTCGGCCCGATGATCCCGTCTATCTTCTCGACCCCAAAACCGCGCCGCTTGAGCCGGCGTTGCAGGTCCTTGCGCTCGTCGAAGGACAAGGGCGCATAGCCGCGCGGCCAGCTGGCCTGAATGGGCGGGCCGCCCTTGATCCGGTCGGACAGGTGCCCCACCCCGATCACGTAGGCATCGGCGTTGTTGTAGCGCTCGATCACCCGGAAGTTGTCGAAGATCATGAAGGCCGCGCCCTGCGTGCCCGCCGGCAGCAGGATCGCCGCCTGCCCGTAATCGGGCACCGGCCTGCCGTCGATGCCAACGACGCCCTGCGCGGCCCATTGCGAGGGCATCCGCTTGATGTCGCGCCGCGCCAGACCGGCATCGAACCCGCGCGGCAGGCGCACTTCCACGCCCCAGGGCTGGCCTTTCTTCCAGCCGAACCGCTTCAGGTAGGCGGCGGTCGAGGCCAGGGCATCGGTCGGATCATCCGACCAGATGTCGCGCTTGCCATCCCCGGTGAAATCCACCGCGTAGGCGAGGTAGGAGGTGGGGATGAACTGCGTATGGCCCATGGCCCCCGCCCATGATCCCTTCATGTCGCGCGGGCTGACATCGCCCGATTGCAGGATCGACAGCGCCGCGATCAGTTGCTTCTCGAAAAAGGCGCCGCGGCGGCCGTCGAAGGCCAGCGTGGCCATGGCCTCGATCAGGGGAATATCGCCGCGACGGGTGCCATAGGCGGTTTCAAGCCCCCAGACGGCGGTGACGACCTCTTTCTCGACCCCGTAGGCGCGTTCGATCCGCTCCAAAGCGCGGCGATGCCGGCGCAACGCCCTCTGGCCGTTCTTCACCCGGTCGGGGCTGGCCGCGCTGTCGAGGTAATCCCAGATCTGGCTTTTGAACTCGGCCTGATTGCGATCCTTCTCGATCACACCGGCGTTGTATTGGACGCCACGAAAGGCCGCGTCGAAAACCCGCGGGCTGATCCCCTGCGACAGGGCGCGGCCGCGAAAGCCGTCAATCCAACGCCGAAAGGCGCTGTTGGAAACCGAGGCCTGCACCACGGCCTCCTGCCCCTTCAGGTCTTCGGGCCGCAGAACCGGCCGCAGGCTGCGCGCCGGCGCGTCCCCCGAGATGACGGCGGCCACGGGCACCACGGCGGCGGGCCGGGGTTGCGGCCGCAGAGAGGTTTCCACCGCCGCCGCCATGGCAGGGGCGGCGATGCCCAGAAAAAGCCCCGTGATCGAAGCCACGATACCGCTGAAATGCATTGCTCGGCCCTTTGGTTGTTTTCCTGCAACCATAGTCCGAAACCGCCCGAATCGAAAGCGCGGGCTTGCACCGGCGCGGGGTTTTGCCGATGGGGCGCGCGGGCTCAGCGGCGGCTGCGCTTGACCTTCTTCTTGACCTTGTCGGCCTTGCGCTTGGCCTTGGCCTGCTTGCGGCGGGGCGGCTTGCCCCGACCCGACCGGGCCGGGCCGCGGCGCACCGGTTCACCCTCGATGCTGACCAGTTCCAGCGCCAGCCCGCCGGTGACCGGCGCGGCCTCGGACAGTTTCACCGTGACGCGCTGGCCGAGCTCCACCGTGAGGCCGGTATCGGCCCCCATCAGGCTGCCGGCATCGCGGTCGAAATGAAAGAACTCGCGCCCAAGGCTGCGCACCGGGATCAGCCCGTCCGCCCCGGTTTCATCCAGCCGCACGAAGGCACCGAACTTGGCCACGCCGCTGATG
>JAASSQ010000351.1 GCA_021767845.1 Roseovarius sp.
AAACCGATTGTCTTGAGCCAGCGCAACATCTCGGATGTGGTCAACCGCCTGAATGCAGCGATGGCGGCCGATGACGCGATACGCGAATACATCGGCGTTCCGGTCACGTATTCGTTCGGCCTTGGCCGGGTCAGGGCGGTTTCTGCCGTCGGAGGACGCTTCTTCTTGCCCGAGCGGTTCGACCCGATCGAAATCCGCGAGATGCTGGAGCGAGGTGAAATCAACGCGATTTCGGCGGTGCCAACGCTGTGGCGGGTGATCCTCTCGACGCCCGATGCAATCGGACGGGCCGGGGAGGCAGTGCGCTGGATCGAGATCGGCAGCCAATACATGTCGGGCCCGGAAAAAGCCGCGTTGCGCAGGATTTTCCCGAATGCCCGCATCGTGCAGCATTATGGGCTGACCGAAGCTTCGCGCACGACGTTCCTGGATGTTTCGGACAGCGACCACGCGGGTTTGGAAAGCGTCGGAGCCGCCCACCCCCCCGCTGCCGTGAAAATCGGCGACGGGGGTGAAATCTGCATCAAGGGCGATCATGTGGCGCTTGGCATCCTGGACCCCTCGGGTGGTATCGACCCGCTGACCGACGCGCAGGGGTGGCTGCACACCAAGGACAAGGGCACGATCCGCGACGGGCTGTTGTTCTACGAGGGCCGGCTGGATGACCAGATGAACATCGCCGGCGTCAACGTGAACGCTGAAAACCTTGAGCAGGCGATCATCGAACTGTGCAATTGCTCTGGCCGGATTGCCGTCGGTAGCGTCCCCGACCCGCTGCGCGGCGACGCCCCCATCGTGGCCATCCAAAGCGACATCGCCGAGCGCGCGCCGTTGATCCAAAAGGCCGCCGAAATCGCGTTGGGGCAAATGGGTGTCAACCAAAGCGGCAGGATCCATGTCTTCGACGTGGACGAAATCCCCAAGACGGGCACCGGCAAGGTGCAACGCAAAACGTTGCGCACCCTGTTCGAAGACAGCCGCGGCGCTCGGACCTCGCGCGGCACGGCACTGGATGGCAAAGCCGATGAGAAGATGAGCCGCACCGAGGCCCGGATCGCCGAAGCATGGCGCAAGGTGGTCGGGCCCGTCGTCGTCGGACGGGGAGATACCTTTTACGATGTCGGTGGCGATTCCTTGAGCGCGGTGCAAATCGGGTTGGTCATGGAAAACCGCTTTGCGCGAGCTGCGGTGCGCGCCACGCTGGAAGGGCGCACACTGGCCGAGGTGGCGCATGCCGAGAAGGCCACCGGAGTGGTGCCAAAGGCAGCCGGCACATTGCCGGACCGGACCACCGCCACCTGGGCGATCAATATCACGCGCGGGCTGATGGCGCTTGCGGTGATGCTCGCGCATTGGGGGCCCGGTTTCTTTTCACGGCTGGGCATTGGGCGGGAGGTCGATTTCTACCTGGGTGGCGTCTATCGAATGGGCACCGAGGGCTTCGCCAGCATCTTCGGTATCGGCCTGGGGTTCTTTTTCCTGCCCCGCTATGGCAGCGAAACCGCCGCCGTCAACAAACGGCTGCGCCAGTCGTTCATTCTGGTTCTGTCAGGCCTGACGCTGATGGCCGTGGTGCGCCTTTTGCGCCTGTCCATGCTGGAGGCCGAGATAGGAGGCCTGGAGGTTGCGCATGCCTTTTACAACATTCTGGCCTTTTACGTGCTGGCTTTCGCCACCGCACCGCTTTGGCTGCGCTATCTGGGTGCCGGAAGCGATGTGGTCTTCCGCGCGCTGATCGTGGTCATCCTGGCGCTACCTGTGACATGGGCCTTGCAAAGCACCTTGCCGGGACAACTGGACAGCATTCTTGAATGGCCACGCCTTATGGCCGTGGCGGGATACAGCTATTTCAAACTGTGTGCCCTGGTGTTTTCTGGGATCGCCCTTGGCTACTGGTTCTCGCGCCAGACGGATTTGAGCCAGGCCAGCAAGACGCTGGCCTTGGGCGGGGCATTCGGCATGGCTGCGTCGATGATCGTGGGGGTGGACGTTCTGCCCCCCGCACCCTTTGCAACCAGTGCTTCGCCGTTTTTCCAGAGTCTGTTCGGCTTTGTTTTCTATTTCAGCGCGGCGGTATTCCTGGTTGGCGTGTTTGACCAGGTCCTGAAGGCTTGGGCCCGGATGGCCGCGCTCTGGCGTGGAACGTTGCAGATCATGATCGTGATCGGCGGACTGGCCCTGCCGATCTATGCGTTCCATGGAATCGTCATTCCGGTCAAGGATATCCTTGTGGTCCTCGGCCTGCCCGGCGCCATCGCACTGCTCTTGCCGCTTGGACTGTTCTTGGCGGTCATGGTCTATCTCGGTTGGCGGTTGCGGCGCATGTATTTCGGCTGACGTCCGATATCAGGGCTTAAGGGCCTCGGCAAAGGCCTGGGCGCTTTCCTTCCATGAGAAGTGCGCCACGGCCTGTGCGGCGTTGCGCGACATGGCCTGCCAGCTTTCGGGTTCGGCCGTCAGCACCTTTATCAACGCGTCGGCCAGGCCGTCGGCGTCGTCAATATCGGCAAGATACCCTGTCTTGCCATCCTCGATCACGTCGGGCGCGCATCCGGCGCGCGTGGCGACCACCGGACAGCCGCAGGCCATCGCCTCCAGGACCGGCAACCCGAACCCCTCGGACCGACTGCCGAACAGATAGACGTCGCTGGC
>JAASSQ010000352.1 GCA_021767845.1 Roseovarius sp.
ATTACGCCGCGGCCAAGGATCACGTGCGCGACGTGATCGCGCAGATCGAGCCGCATGACAGCGTCGAGCGGTTCGAAGGTCTGGGCGTGCGGGTCATCCGCGAATACGGCGCCTTCGTCTCTGATCGGCAGGTCCGCGCGGGCGATCACCTGATTACAGCGCGCCGGATCGTGATCGCGACCGGTTCGTCGCCGCTGGTGCCGCCGATTCCGGGTTTGGAGTCAGTGCCTTACGAGACGAACGAAACCCTGTTCGACCTGCGTGAGCGTCCCGACCACCTGTTGATCGTGGGCGGCGGACCGATCGGGATGGAAATGGCGCAGGCACATCGCCGCCTCGGCTGCGACGTTACGGTGATCGAGGGCGCCCGCGCCCTTGGCCGCGACGATCCCGAAGCCGCCGCCGTCGTGCTCGACGCGCTGCGCGCCGAGGGCATCGAGATCGCCGAGAACGCCAAGGCCAGCCGGGTGCGCGGACACCCCGGCGCCATCGAGATCGAGGCCGAGGATGGCCGCATCTTCAAGGGCTCCCACCTGCTGGTCGCCGTGGGGCGCACGCCCAATACCGGGCGGCTCAACCTCGACGCCGCCGGGATCGAGACCACCCGCAGCGGCATCAAGGTGGATGCTGGGCTCAGGACCACCAATCGCCGCGTTTACGCCATCGGCGACGTGGCGGGCGGGCTGCAATTCACCCATGTCGCGGGCTATCACGCGGGCATCGTCATCCGCTCGGCGCTTTTCGGCCTGCCCGCCAAGGCCAAGACCGCGCATCTGCCCTGGGCCACCTACACCCAGCCCGAGCTGGCGCAGGTCGGCCTGACCGAGGATCAGGCCCGCACCGAACATGGCGGCAATCTCGAAGTCGTCCGCATGCCCTATACCGGCAATGACCGCGCCCTGGCCGAACGCAAGACCGCCGGTCTTGTCAAGGTCATGGTTGTGCGGGGCCGCCCCGTGGGCGTGTCGATCGCCGGGGAACAGGCCGGCGAGCTTGTCAATCTCTGGGCGCTGGTGCTGGCCAACGGGCTCAAGATGAAACACGTCGCCAACATGGTCGCGCCCTATCCCACCATCGGAGAGTTGAACAAGCGTGCCGCAGGGGCCTATTTCTCACCCCGACTGTTTGATAATCCAAAGGTCAAGGCAATCGTGGGGCTGGTGCAACGCTGGCTCCCCTGACACAGGCGCGCAAGATGCGAGTTTTGAAATCCCTATCGGGGCGGTTCCTGATCCTGACGGTGCTTTTCGTCATGCTGGCCGAGGTTCTGATCTTCGTGCCCTCGGTCGCGCGCTTCCGCGAGGATTTCCTGATGTCGCGGCTGGAACGGTCGCAGATCGCCTCGCTCGCCCTGCTGGCCAGCGAGGACATCAGCCCCGAGCTCGAGGACGAGCTTCTGAACAACGCGGGCGTCTTCAACGTGGTCCTGCGCCGCGACGAGGCACGCCAGCTTGTCCTGTCCTCGCCCATCCCCTCGCCCATTGCCGCCACCTATGATTTGCGCAACGCCGGGGCGCTCGAACTGATCCGCGACGCGATGGTTCGGCTCGCCACCCCCGAACGGCAGGTCATCCGCGTCATCGGCGATCCGGTGCGCATGGCCGGGCTGCTGATCGAGGTGACGCTCGATACGCAAGAGCTGCGCGGCGCGATGATCGACTACGGGTTGCGCATCCTGCTGCTGTCGGCCGTGATCTCGGCGGTCACGGCGCTGCTGCTGTTCCTTGCCGTGCGCAGCCTTCTGGTGAAACCGATCAAGCGGGTGGTCGGCCAGATCCAGTCCTACGCCGCCGCCCCCGAGGACGCGCGCCGCATCATCGAACCCTCGGCCAGCGTGATCGAACTGCGCGAGGCCGAGGAAACCCTGAAACTCATGCAGACCCAGTTGACCGGCTCGCTGAAGCAGAAGGACCGGCTGGCCCAGCTGGGCGCCGCCGTCGCCAAGGTCAGCCACGACCTGCGCAACATCCTGACCTCGGCGCAGCTTTTCACCGACCGCCTCGAGCTCAGCGAAGATCCCACCGTCAAGCGCATGGCCCCCAAGCTGGTGAACTCGATCACCCGCGCCGTGCACCTGTGCGAATCCACCCTCGCCTACGGCCGGGCCGAGGAACCCGGCCCCACCCTCGCCCGCGTGCAGCTGGCCGACATCGTCAGCGACGTGATCGACAGCGAACGGTTGTCGGTCGAGGACGGGCAGGTCAGCTTTTCCGAGGATATTCCAGGCTCCCTCGTGATCCGTGCCGATTCCGAACAGCTCTATCGCGTGATCGCGAATCTGGTGCGCAACGCGCGCCAGGCGATCGTCGGTTCGGGCCAGCCGGGCGAGATCAATGTCTCCGCTTTCGAGACCGAGGAAGACTGGACCATCCGCATCACCGATACCGGCCCCGGCCTACCGCCCAAGGCGCGCGAGCATCTTTTCCAGCCGTTTCAGGGCCGTGCCACCAAGGGCGGCAGCGGTCTGGGCCTCAGCATCGCGGCGGAACTGGTGCGCGGGCATGGCGGCGCGCTGACGCTGGACAGCACCGACGACAGCGGCACGGCCTTCCGCATCACCCTGCCGAAAGGTGGTGTCGAAAATGGCTGAGATTTTTGTCTGCACCCCCCTTGCATAGCCCCGCGCCAATGTCTAAACCC
>JAASSQ010000091.1 GCA_021767845.1 Roseovarius sp.
GATGTGGAAAACCGCCGCGTGATCGTCGGCCCCAAGGACATGCTGGCCACCCGCATCGTCCCCGTGCGCGAGATCAACTGGCTGGGCGACGCCCCGCTGACCTCGCGGCCCGAATGGCACGTTTCGGTCAAGGTCCGCTCCACCCGTCCCCCGCGCGAGGCGATCATCCGCCCGCTGTCCGAGACCGAGGCCAATGTCGAACTTCTGACCCCCGAGGAAGGCGTCAGCCCCGGTCAGGCCTGCGTGTTCTACGAAACCGGCGGCAGCCGCATTCTGGGCGGCGGCTGGATCTGGCGCGGCCACTGAACCGCGCCCGCCGCCGCGCCGCTCGCCCAGCAGGCCGCGGCCTGAAATTTTTTCCCGATCCCCCGCGACATGCGCGCCTATGGCCCTAGCTGACGGTCAGACACCGCAACCGCAGCCAAGGGAATTGACCTCATGCCGACTTCCTTCCGCCCGTCCCGGCCCTCTCGCCGGGGTCTTCTGCAAGGGGCCGCCGCCGCCGGCCTCGCCGCCACCCTTCCGGGCCTTGCCCCCACCTCGGCCCGCGCCGAACCCAGGCGCGGCGGCACCTTCCGCGTGGGCGTGCATGACGGCAGCACCACCGACAGTTGGGACCCCGCCACCACCGAAAGCATCCTGATGATCCACGCCAACCACGTGGCGCGGGCCTACCTGACCGAGATCACCAACGAGAACACGCTCGGCCCCGACCTCGCGACCGACTGGCAGGCGCTGCGCGACGATGCAACCGAATGGCGGTTCGATCTGGCCCGCAACGCCACCTTCCACGATGGCCGCCCCGTCACGGCGCGCGACGTGATCGCCTCGATGAACCACCACCGAGGCGAAAACTCCACCTCCGCCGCCAAACCGCTGATGTCCGACATCTCCGACATCCGCGCCGATGGCGACCACGCGGTGATCTTCACGCTGAAGCGCGGCAATGCCGACCTGCCCTACCTGCTGTCGGATTTCCACCTTGTCATCCAGCCCGCCAAGCCCGATGGCGGCATCGAATGGGAAGGCGGCATCGGCTGCGGCCCCTACAAAGTGACCGAGTTCCAGGCCGGCGTGCGCGCCACGTATGAACGCCACGAGGGCTGGCACCGCGCCGACAGCGGCGCATGGTTCGACGCGATCCGCATGACCGTGCTCAACGATCCCAACGCCCGTCAGGCCGCCATCGTCACCGGCGATGTGGACGCGGTCACCGATGTGGACCTCAAGACCGCCGACAGGCTGGCCCGCGCCCCCGGCGTGCTGCTCGACGACGTGCCAAGCGGCACCCATATCACCATGCCCATGTTCTGCGATGTCGCGCCCTTCGATGACGTGAACGTGCGGCTGGCCCTGAAACACGCGATCAACCGGCAAGAGATCGTGGACAAGATCCTCTTTGGCCGCGGCACCATCGGCAACGACCACCCGATCGCGCCCACCATGCCCTATCACGCCGACCTGCCGCAGCGCGAACAGGATCTCGACAAGGCCCGCTACCACCTGAAAAAGGCCGGGCATGACCGGCTGTCGGTCGAGATCTCGGTCAACGACACGCTTCTGTCCGGCGCTACCAACATGTGCAGCCTCTTTGCCGAACAGGCCCGGCCGGCCGGTCTCGACATCAAGGTGAATCAGGAACCCGCCGATGGCTACTGGTCCCGCGTCTGGCTGAAAAAGCCGTTCTGCGTCGTCTCGTGGGCCGCGCGGCCCACGCCGGACGTGATGTTCTCGCTGGCCTACAAGGCCGGGGCCGAATGGAACGAAAGCCACTGGGAGAACGAGCGCTTCAACGAGTTGCTGCTCAAGGCCAAGTCCGAGACCGACAACGCCCTGCGCGCCGAGATGTATGCCGAGATGCAGCAGCTCTGCCGCGACGATGGCGGCACCATCGTGCCATTCTTCCGAAACCGCACCTCGGCGCGGCGGGACAACGTGATGCATGACGCCCAGATCGCCGCCGTGTGGGAACTCGACGGGGCGCGCGGCTATCACCGCTGGTGGTTCGCCTGATCCGGTCTCCCGCCCCGGTCGGCATGGCCCGATCGGGGCGTTTCGTACCAAACGCGCAACCACCCGGCGGGGTTTCGTACGAAACCGGGGGGTAAATGTGTCATTTCGTACGAAACACGGCCGTTTCTGAAGATTGCGTAAATCGCGTCGCGCAAAGGTTAACGCGTGGCGGGGTCGAGCCGCGCCAGAATGGCCCGCGCGGCGCGCAGGCCCGGCGCTTCGCCGCCGCGCCCCAGCCGCTCCATCGTCAGGTTCATCGCCTCGCGCTGGCGCTGCGGATTGTCCATCACCTCCAGCATCGCCGGCGCGATCAACTCGGGCCGACAGTGCTTGCCGATGAACTCGGGCACCGCGCGCGTCTCCGAGACAAGGTTCACCAGCGTCAGGGTATCGACCTTCAGCATCCGGGAAATGATGAAGCGGCTCAAGGGTTTGAGGTCATAGGCAATCACCATCGGCGTGCCTGCCGCCGCCAGTTCCAGCGACACGGTGCCCGAGGCCGCAAGCGCCCAGTCGGCGGCGCCAAAGGCCGCGCGCTTCTCCGCCTTGGCCCGTTCCGGGTGGTCCGAGGGGTCGAGGATCACGGGATTGACCGGCCACTCCGCCACCATCTCGCGCACCATCGGCGCCACGCTGGCCGTGGTCGGGATGACCAGCGACAGGTCGGGCCGATGGGTTAACACGCGCCGCACGACATCGCCGAAACGCGCCCCCAGCCGCTCGATCTCGCCGCGCCGCGACCCCGGCAGGATCATCCAGACCGGCCCCTCCAGCCCGTGCCGCGCCTTAAACTCTTGAATTTCCTCAGGTTTCGCCTGTTCCTCGCTGACCACGGGGTGCCCCACGAAGTCGCACGCCATGCCCGCGGCTTCCATATATGGCGGCTCGAAGGGCAGCAGACACAACACCTGGTCGATGACCTTCGCCATTTTCGTTGCCCGCCCCGCACGCCACGCCCAGACCGACGGCGCCACGTAATGCACTGTTCTTATTGCCTTTTTCTTCGCCTTCACCAGTTTGGCGACCCGCAAGCAGAAATCCGGGCTGTCGATCGTCACCAGCACATCCGGCTCCGCCGCCAGCACCGCATCCGCCGTTTCGTGCAAACGCCGCCTAAGGTGCGGATATTTCGGGATAATTTCGGCCAGCCCCATGACGCTCAGCTCGTCCATGGGAAACAGCGAGTCAATCCCCTCGGCCTCCATCAGCGGGCCGCCAACCCCTTGAAATTCAACGTCTTTCAGGGATTTCAGCCCCTCCATCAGGGCCGCGCCCAGCCTGTCGCCCGAGGACTCCCCGGCGATCAGGAAAACCCTCATCACAGCACCCGTGCCGTCAGGAAAAGCCCTTCATCTTCAACGGCTTGCAGGGTTTTTTCCCGCTCAAGGATCATCACCCGCCCGGCCTCGACCACCAGCCCGGCCAACCCGGCCTCGGCCACCGCCCGGATCGTGTTCGGCCCGATCACCGGCATGTCGATCCGCAAATCCTGCCCACGCTTCGCAGCTTTGACGTATACGCCCTTGAAATCATGTCGTAATTTCTTCGGTGTATCGGCCACGAACTGCAGCAGCGCATCCGTGCCCTGCACCGTCTCGATCCCGAGGCACTGTCCCCCGGCCACCACGCAGCCCTGCCCGACATCCAATGGCGACAAGGTAAGAAGTATATCCCAAGCCCTTGATGTATCTTGTAAATCCTGCTCCGTGGGTGCGGCCCCCACGGTCAGCCCCTCATCCGCGGTCAGGTCGGGCACCAACTCATGCGCCCCCATCACCGCAAAGCCCTGATCCTCGAAAATCGCGATCACCTCGCTCAGCAGCGCATCATCCCCCCGCTGCATCGCCGCCATCAATCGCGGGGCAAGGGCCGTCATGGTCGCATCGAACTCCGCCGGGTCCAGTGGCGGCCGCGCCAGCGACCCGGCGAACACGACCCGGTCCACGCCTTGCGCCTTCAGCGTCTCGAAGACATCCCCCATCTTCTCGAAGCGATGCACTTCAATATCGCCCTGCAAGTCATTGGGAACGCCTTCAAAACCGATCTTGATCGCATCGGGCTGCGCCTCGGAGATCCGCACTGGAAGCCCGCCACTGCACGCCAGGATCGCCAACCGGCCCGCCATGTTCAATCCGCCCCCGGCGTCAGGAACGACCGGTCGCTGTTCGCGGTCACGAAATCGACGATCTGCCGCACATAGTCGCTCTCGGTCTCCTCGCCCAAGCGCCGTGCCCGGTCCTGAAACGCGCCCTCGCCCTGCGCCAGCATCTGGAACGCCGCCCGCAACGCGGTAATGTCCGCCCGAGCAACACCCCGGCGCTTGAGCCCGACCAGGTTGAGCCCGTCTAACTGGCCCCGCGGCGCCTGCACCAGACCGTGCGGGATCACATCGTTGGTCACCATCGTCACCGCGCCGATGATCGCCCCTTGGCCGATGCGCACCCATTGGTGCACCCCCGACAGCCCGCCGATGATGACATCATCCTCCAGCACGCAATGCCCCGCAAGCGCGGCGTTGTTCACGATGATGACACGGTTTCCGACCTGCACATCATGGGCCACATGGCAGCCAGCCATGAACAGGCCGTCATCCCCAACACGCGTCACGCCCCCGCCACCGGCGGTGCCGGTGTTCATCGTCACATGCTCGCGGATACGGTTGCGCGCGCCGATCTCGAGCCGGGTCCGCTCGCCCTGGAATTTCAGGTCCTGGGGCACTTCACCGATACAGGCGAAAGGAAAGATCGTCGTGTCCTCACCAACGCGCGTGTCACCGGCCAGCACCACGTGCGATTTCAGAACAACCCGATCACCCAGCCGGACATCAGGGCCGACATGACAGAACGGACCGACGTGACAGCCCATGCCAAGCTGCGCGCCCTCTTCCACCAAGGCCGTGGGATGAATGAATGTTTCCGGGCCATCCTGCGCCATGCGCGTCACTCCCTGGGAAGGTCCATCATCGCGGTGAACTCGGCCTCGGTCGCCATTTCACCCTCAACCTCGGCGACCCCGCCGAACTTCCAGACCTTGCCACCCGGCTTGCCGCGCAGCGTTTCCAGTTTCATTTCCAGAACATCGCCCGGCACGACCATCCGGCGGAATTTGCATTTGTCGATCGACATGAAATATACCAGCATGTCGCGGTCTTCCATGCCGAGGGCCGTGCCCACCATGACGGCCGCGGTCTGCGCCATCGCCTCGACGATGGTGACGCCGGGCATGATCGGCTTGGCCGGAAAATGGCCCTGGAAATGAGGCTCGTTCATCGTGACGTTCTTGATCCCCCGCGCCGACTGGTAGCCATCTATATCGACCACCTTGTCAACCAGGAGAAACGGGTAACGGTGCGGGATAAGCCGCTGGATCAAGTGAATATCCGCAGTCTTCAGCGGCTCTGTCATGACACGGTCCTTCGCGTTGGATGCTCGGGGATGTCCCTAGCAAGTCGGCCCTGAATGGGCAAGGCGGCGCTATTGCTGCGCGTCATCCTGCCGGGGCGGCGTTGCGGGATCGGACGATCCGTTCGCGGTGCCTTCATCGGAGGGCTGGGGCCGTTCGGGCAACTCATCCCCGATTTCCTGGTCAATCCGGGCCACCGCGAGGCCGGTGATATCGACCACCCCCGCGCTCAGCAGAACCGACCGGCTGTCGAGGATGACAGCGGCATCCGCGTCGCGCATGATATCGGCCAGCACGGGTTCGACCACGCGCAGGAAGGTGACCGGCGCTTGAGACCGCTTGCGTTCCAGGTCGCGTGCGCGCCGCTCGCTTTCACGCCGGATGTCCTGCACTTTCGCATCGAAGGCATCGGCGAGGTCGCGAAACTCCTCGGGGCTGGTTTCGGCGCGCAGTTCTGTCAGCGTCTTTTCTTCGGCTTCAAGCTGCGACTCGAGCTTGCGATTCATCGCGATCAGCTCGTCGCGCTCGGCCTGAAGCTCGGCGGACATGCTTTGGCCCAACTCGGTTTCCGCAAACAGGCGTTCGGGGTTGATGACAAGCACGTCGCTTTCCACCACGCCGACCGATTGGGCACGGGCCTCGGTGGCACCCGCACCCGACAACCCCAGCAATGCACCAAGGGCGATATGCCTGAGAAACGCCATGGACGGCATCGCGGGTCTAGAATTCCGTTCTGACGGTCACGTCGAAATTCTGCTCGACATCGCCCGGCTCTTTTTCAAGCGGGGTCGACCAGTTGAGGCGCAGCGGCCCGAAAGGCGATTCCCAGAACAGCGACAGCCCGACGACATGGCGCGCCTTGAAGCTGGTGGACCTCACGGGCTGCGTGGCATTGCTGGTGTCCACGTCCCAGATGGCGCCGACGTCGTAGAAGGCACCGCCGAAGACGCCGTATTCCTCGGGCAGGCCGATCGGGAATTCCGCCTCGAACTGCGCGACCGCGAAATAGTTGCCGCCCAGGTGTTCGGTCCCTTCGATCGGACCCATGCCGTTCGGCTCGAAGCCGCGCATCACCTGGCTAGAGAAACGGTCCACGTAACGGCTGCTTTGGCCGTTCATGAAATCGACCGCCCCGCCCTCGACCGTCGCGCGCAGGGTCACTTCCTCGTTCAGGACCTTGGTCTGACCAACGACGCGCGCCGAGGTCAGCAGGTAGTCGCTGTCGCCGCCCAGGCCCGCGTATTCCTGGCCGAAGGAAAGCAGGACACCGGCATTCGGGTTCAGCCCGCTGCGGCGCGTGTCGAAGGTGTAGCGATAGCCGATGCCGCTCGACCACAGCTCGCCCTGGGCCACCTCGGCGGCCAGGATGCCGGACGTGCCGTTGTAATCGGACATGTCCTGGTAGGTGGCGTTGTAATAGAGTTGCAGGCGCCCGTTCTCGCTGACCGGGAACTCCAGGCTCGGCCGGAAGACCCCGCGCGCGGTGTCGAACAGGCTGTAGTCGGATTCGCTTTCCTGGTAGGCAAAATCCAGCCCGAAGGCGACATCGCGGCTCAGGAACGCAGGCTCGACAAAGCTGAGGTTGTAGTTGGCCGTGTCCGCCGTGGCCGAGATCTGCGCGGTCAATTGCTGCCCGCGACCCATGAAGTTGCGCTCGCTGAAGCCAAGGGTCGCTCCGAAGCCCGACGAGGTCGAATAGCTGGCGCCAAGGCTGATGGAGCCCGTCGTCGTCTCTTCCACGTCCACATCGACGACCACCTGATCCGGGCGCGAGCCTTCGCGCGCCTCGACATCGGTTTCCGAGAAGAACCGAAGCGCTCGGATTCGGTCGGCCGCCTCGCGGATCTGGCGCGGGTTGAACGGGTCGCCCTCGACCACGTCGAATTGCCGCCGGATCACGCGATCCAGGGTGGTGGTGTTGCCCTCGATGTCGATCCGCTCGACGAAGACGCGCTCTCCACGCACAAGGGCGAATTCCACGTCCAGCGTCAGGTCGCGGTCGTTTCGGGTGATGCGCGGCTCGACCCGCAGGAAATCGACTCCGTTCTTGATCGCCAGACGCTCCATCCGCGCGATCGAGTTCTCAACCAGCGTCGGCGAGTAGACGACGCCGGGACGGATCTTGAGCGCGTCCTGATATTCCTCGGCATCTGCCTCGGGGATCTCGCTGACCGTGGTGATCTCGCCGAACTTGAACTGCTGGCCTTCCTGGACGTTGAAGGTAATGAAATAGGCATCGCGCTCGCGCGCCAGTTCGGCATTGGTGCCGGTCACGCGGAAATCGACATAGCCGCGCGAGTTGTAGAAATCGGTCAGAACCTGCTTGTCGAACTCGATGCGGTCTTCGACAAAGGTATCGCGCGAGATGATCGCACGCAGCAGTCCCGCCTGCTTGCTGTCCACCACTCGGCGAAGCCGCCGGTCCGAAAACGCCCGGTTGCCGACGAAGCCGATGCGTTGGATCTCGATATTGTCGCCTTCGAAGATCTCGAAGACCAGATCGACCCGATTGTCGCTGCGGCGGATCACCTTGGGCGTCACGCGTGCCGCGACGCGGCCGTTCTGCACGTAGGCTTCGGAGATGATCGCCGCATCCCGCTCGGCACGGGTGGGGCTGAAGACCTGCCGCGACTGGCTCTCGATGAACTCCGACAGCTCGTCATCCTTGATGCGACGGTTCCCCTCGAAGGCGATCCGGTTAATCGTCGGGTATTCCGTGACCTCGATGTAAAGCTGGCCGCCGCGCGGTTCGATCGTTACGCTTTCGAACAGGCCGCTGCCGAGGATGCGCTGATAGGCGTCGTTCAGTTCCGCGGCGCTGACAGTCTCGCCGCGCTCGATCCCGGCATAGCTCAGGATGGTGCCCGGCTCGACGCGCTGATTGCCTTCGACCTCGACGCTGGTGAACCTGTAGGATTGCGCCGATGCGGGATCGGGCGCCCCCAATGCAAGGGCCATCAGAGCCGCAAGGCTGGTCGTGCGGAGCCCCCACCGGATCCGGTTCGCGTTTGCCGCCTGAAAGACACGGCGCTGCAGCTCAAATCCCATGTCGAAATATCCGCTCCACATCCCGTTTCATGTCGTCAGTAGCGGGAATGCAGGGGCTTGTCAAAATGCGGAAGCCATGGGAGCGAACAAAAAACGCCGGCCTGCGCCGAGGGGTCACAAGGTCATAGCGACCCGACAAAGCCACCGGCCATAAGAGCGACGGCGATCGTGGCCAGATACAGGATGCGATCCCAGTTCAGGTTCACGAGCAAGGTGAAACCACGGTAACCGCTGACGATATGTTGCATGACCCCGTCCTGCCGATTTGCACTGACAGATCAGTGACGCGCGACTGTGGCCGAAATCCGCACCGAATTACGGCAAGACTGTGTCAACGGCCCACGACCGTTACGTCAAGGACAGAAAAGATCGTTGAACACGGCGAATCCCATCAGGCTGAGCACAAGCACCAGCCCGACCGTCATCATGATGCGCAGCGCCGCATCGCTTGGCGGTTTGCCGGTCACAGCCTCGTAGGCATAGAAGGCCAGGTGCCCCCCATCCAGAACCGGGATCGGAAACAGGTTCAGAAGCCCCACCGCCGTCGATAGAACCGCGATGAACCAGATGAAGCTCTGCGCCCCCTGGCTTGCCATGGCGCCCGAGACCTCGGCGATACCGATCGGGCCGGACATGTTGCAACTGCTGATCGCGCCCGTGACCATGTGGTAAAGGCCAGAGATCGAATTCGCCACGACTGACCAGACCTGCCCCGCCCCGCGCAGCAGGGCCTCGCCCGGGCCAAGGCGTTCGGCCGCAGGCTCGAAGGCAAAACCACCGGCAATGCCGATGCGCCACTGCGTCTGGAAGCCACCCTCGGACAGCGGCTCGTCCACCCGGCGCGGCGCCAGCACGAAATCAAGCGTTTCGCCATCGCGCCACACGGTCAGGTCCAGCGGCCGCCCGTCCGACGCCTCGACGATCTCCTTGAGTTCCGAGAAGGCGTGAATCGGCTGGCCATCCACGGCGGTGATGACATCGCCGGGCTTCATGCCGATATCGAAGGCCGCCGATTGCGGGGCCAGCTGCGCCACCAGCGGCGGCATCGGATAGGGACCGGTGACCTCGAGGATCTCGCCCTCCCGGCGCACGGTATAGTCGAGCGTGGGCGCCGGGGGCAGGTTCTCGATGAAGGGATCGAACGCGCCCTCTTCGGTGAAATCGGGAACCGGCCGTCCCTCGATCTCGAGCAGCTCGTCGCCGGGCTCCAGGGTGATGCCCTCGGCAGGCAACGGTTGAAGCTCGCCCACGGCCAGCGGTTCCGCCACCTTGCCCTGGCTCATCATGATCCCGGCGAACACGAGGATCGACAGGACGAAATTGAAAACCGGCCCGGCGGCAACGGTCGCCGTGCGCGCCCAAAGCGGGGCGCCGTGCATCGTCTGGCGCAATTCCTCTGGGGGCATGTCCTCGATCGCCTCGCCATCCTTGCCGCTGGCGGCACCGGAATCGCCCTTGAACTTGACGAAGCCGCCGAACGGCAGCAGGGCGACCTGCCAGCGGGTCCCGTGCTTGTCCATCCGGGAAAACAGCACCGGCCCGAAGCCGAGCGAGAACACCTCGGCCTTGATACCGGACCAGCGTCCGACGATGTAATGCCCGTATTCATGCACCGCCACGATCACCGAAAGAGCGATCACGAAGGCCAGGATTGTCATGAAAAGCCCGCCGAATTGCGGCAAAAACGCTACTGAGTCCACGCCTGTTTCCCTATCCGTCCTGCTCTTGCACCACCGTGTCGGCGCATGCCCGTGAAAGGTGGTCTGCCCGGGTCACAGTATCAAGGGTGATCCCGGCATCAATAAGGCCGTTCTCGGCCGACATGCGGGCCAGCACCTCTTCGACAACCGCGCTCATGCGCATAAATCCGATGCGCCCGGCGATGAAATGATCCAGCGCGCGCTCCTTGGCCGCGTTGAAGACCGCCCCGCTCAACCCGCGCGCCTCCATCACGTTTCGCGCCAGCCGCAGGGCGGGATAGCGGGTCTCGTCCGGCGCGCGAAAGCTCAGTTGGCCAACGGAAGCCAGGTCCAGGGCCTCGACCGGCAGGTCGCGCCGCTCCGGCCAGTTCAGCGCATAGCCGATCGCGTGGCGCATGTCGGGCGGGCCGACATGCGCCATCAGCCCCCCGTCGCAAAATCCGACAAGCGCGTGCACCAGCGACTCGGGATGCACCAGAACCTCGATCTGCTCGGGCGCGAGGCCGAAGAATTCCCGCGCCTCGATCATCTCGAGCGCCTTGTTGAACATCGAGGCCGAGTCGATCGTGATCCGCTGCCCCATGTTCCAGTTGGGATGGGTCGAGGCCTCCTCGATCGTCGCCTCCGGCAACCGCTCCAGCGGCCAGTCCCGAAACGCGCCGCCGCTGGCGGTGATGATGACGCGGCGCACCGCGCCCATGTCTTCCCCGACAAGCGCCTGGAATATGGCCGAATGCTCGCTGTCCACCGGCAGGATGCGCGCCCCGTGCCGCGCCGCCGCCTCCAGCAGCAGCGGCCCGGCGGTCACCAGCGATTCCTTGTTGGCCAGCGCCAGCGTCGCGCCTTGTTCAAGCGCCGTCAGCCCCGGCGGCAGGCCCGCCGCGCCGACGATCGCCGACATGACCCAATCCGC